>NZ_CP029346.1:960000-1120000 GCF_003143535.1 Aquirufa nivalisilvae | reverse complement strand
TAGCGATTGCCTTCGGGCATGAAGATATTAGAGAGTAAGTGAAATAAGGGCGTATGGGGGATGCCTAGGCTCTTGGAGGCGATGAAGGACGTGTTAAGCTGCGATAAGCTTCGGGGAGGTGCACAAGACCTTTAATCCGAAGATTTCCGAATGGGGCAACCCACTAGATTGAAGATCTAGTATTCTATATAATAGAAGGCAAACCTGCTGAACTGAAACATCTAAGTAAGCAGAGGAAGAGAAAACAAAAGTGATTCCGTAAGTAGTGGCGAGCGAACGCGGATTAGCCCAAACCAGTGTTGTTGCGGCAAGACTGGGGTTGTAGGACTTCGATATCGATGTTATAAATGAACGAGAACTGTCTGGGAAGGCGGGCCGTAGAAGGTGAGAGCCCTGTATTGGTAAGTTTATTTCATTGTAGGAGTATCCTGAGTAGGGGGGGACTGGAGAAATCCCCTTTGAATCTGCCGGCACCATCCGGTAAGGCTAAATACTACCAAGAGACCGATAGTGAACGAGTACTGTGAAGGAAAGGTGAAAAGTACCCTGAGTAAGGGGGTGAAAAGACCCTGAAACCATACGCTTACAAGCGGTCGGAGCCCTTTCGTGGGGTGACGGCGTGCCTTTTGCATAATGAGCCTACGAGTTACTTTCACTGGCGAGGTTAATCACATAGATGTGAGCAGCCGGAGCGAAAGCGAGTCTGAATAGGGCGCTTAGTCAGTGGGAGTAGACGCGAAACTTTGTGATCTACCCATGAGCAGGTTGAAGCTCCGGTAAAACGGAGTGGAGGACCGAACCAGTTTACGTTGAAAAGTATTTGGATGACTTGTGGGTAGGGGTGAAAGGCCAATCAAACTGAGAAATAGCTCGTACTCCCCGAAATGTTTTTAGGAACAGCCTCGGGGTCAAGTTTTAAGCAGGTAAAGCTACCGATAGGACTAGGGGGAGTCAAATCCTACCAAATCCTGACGAACTCTGAATGGCTTAAAATATACCCGGGAGTGAGGGTTGGGGTGCTAAGGTCCCAATCCGAGAGGGAAAGAACCCAGACCAACAGCTAAGGTCCCAAAATCTTTACTAAGTTGAACTAAGGAAGTCTGATTGCAGTGACAGCCAGGATGTTAGCTTGGAAGCAGCTATTCATTTAAAGAGTGCGTAACAGCTCACTGGTCGAGCGAGGCGGGCATCGATAATAAACGGGCATCAAGTAAAGTACCGAAGCTTTGGATTATATTTATATACTGGTAGGGGAGCATTCTGATTGCGGCGAAGGTTGAGCGACAAGCTTGGCTGGAGCGATCAGAAAAGCAAATGTAGGCATGAGTAACGATAATGAGGGCGAGAAACCCTCACGCCGAAAGACTAAGGTTTCCTCAGCTATGCTAATCAACTGAGGGTTAGTCGGGGGCTAAGGGTCTAGCGAGAGCGACAACCTAATGCACAACAGGTTAATATTCCTGTACTTACTTATTGGGCAAATAGATGACGGAGAGAATGGGTTACCAGATACTGACGGAATAGTGTCTTTGAGAGGCGGCAGCAATGCCAAAACGAGTGTAGCGAGTGATCTTCCAAGAAAAGTCTAGGCGTGTATAACTAATAAGTAACCCGTACCGTAAACCGACACAGGTGGTCGAGAAGAATATTCTAAGGCGCTCGAGTGAATCACGGCTAAGGAACTCGGCAAATTAACCCTGTAACTTCGGGATAAAGGGAGCCTCGAGTAATCGAGGCCGCAGAGAAATGGCCCAGGCGACTGTTTAACAAAAACACATGGCTTTGCAAAATCGAAAGATGACGTATAAGGCCTGACACCTGCCCGGTGCTGGAAGGTTAAGGGGGGATGTTAGCTGCAAGGCGAAGCATTGAACTGAAGCCCCAGTAAACGGCGGCCGTAACTATAACGGTCCTAAGGTAGCGAAATTCCTTGTCGGGTAAGTTCCGACCTGCACGAATGGTGTAACGATCTGGGCACTGTCTCAGCCGTGAGCTCGGTGAAATTGTAGTAACGGTGAAGATGCCGTTTACCCGCAACGGGACGGAAAGACCCCATGAACCTTTACTATAGCTTAGCATTGAGTTTTGGTACTGGATGTGTAGGATAGGTGGGAGGCTGTGAGCCGGTGTCGCTAGGCATCGGGGAGCCAACGTTGAAATACCACCCTTCTTGTACTGGAATTCTAATCCCTAAATGGGAGACATTGCTTGGTGGGTAGTTTGACTGGGGTGGTCGCCTCCAAAAGAGTAACGGAGGCTTTCAAAGGTTCCCTCAGCACGCTTGGTAACCGTGCGTAGAGTGCAATAGCAAAAGGGAGCTTGACTGTGAGACCGACAAGTCGATCAGGTACGAAAGTAGGATATAGTGATCCGGTGGTTTAGTATGGAACAGCCATCGCTCAAAGGATAAAAGGTACTCTGGGGATAACAGGCTGATCTCCCCCAAGAGCTCACATCGACGGGGAGGTTTGGCACCTCGATGTCGGCTCGTCACATCCTGGGGCTGGAGAAGGTCCCAAGGGTTCGGCTGTTCGCCGATTAAAGTGGCACGCGAGCTGGGTTCAGAACGTCGTGAGACAGTTCGGTCCCTATCTGTTGTGGGCGTAGGAATATTGACAGGTTCTGACTTTAGTACGAGAGGACCGAGTTGGACTGACCGCTGGTATATCAGTTGTTCTGCCAAGGGCATAGCTGAGTAGCCACGTCGGGACCAGATAAGCGCTGAAAGCATCTAAGTGCGAAACTGACCTGAAGATGAGTATTCCATGAAGGGTCCGTGTAGACGACACGGTCGATAGGCTACAGATGTAAAGGCAGTAATGTCAAAGTCGAGTAGTACTAATTACCCGAAAGCTTACTTTTATAAAAAAAATGCAACGACTGTTTATTTTATCTCACAATATGGAAAAAGGCTAAGACCTTGCAAGATTTATGGAGCCGATAGGACGGGTGTTCACCTCTTCCCATCTCGAACAGAGAAGTTAAGCCCCGCACCGCTGATGATACTGGGATCAAACCCGGGAAAGTAAGTAAGCTCCAAGTTATTATTATCAAGCCCGCTAGTCTCTAGTGGGCTTTTTTTTGTTATTAGGGTTTAGGGTTAGTTATTAGGGATTAGTGTTTAGATATTAGAGAAATGAAGAATGTAGAATGTAGATTGAAGAATGTAGATTGAAGAATGATTCCATTTACAAATTATAATTCACCATTTACCATTTATTATTGCAGCATTGTTGGAATAAACCTTTTCATGGTGTTTCTTTTTTTTCATAAAAAAAGAAACAAAAAAAACAGAAGAAATATGGTTAATCCAAAACGAATTCCGCATGCGCGGAACCGATGTTCACTCCGCATTCGGCTTTAATCTTTGACGCCAACGCACACGGCCTATGCGCATGGTCAAACATCCGCCTGACGCTTCGCTCATGCTGCGTTCCCATCTTTCGTAGGATTAACCTCAATAGTTATAGGTTATTAGTTGTTAAAGTTTAGTTTTAAAATACAGTTTGTGATTTATTATAGAAAAATACCGTCGGTCAGCACGAGCGAAATGTGATGAGCGAAGCGGTAGACGAGGTTTTGACCTTAGCATGGGCGATGCAGCGTCGGCGTCAAAAGTATAGGCGATAGCGGAGTGAATCACGGTTCTGCGAAGCAGAATTCGCCTTTGCTGAACGACAAAAAAAGAAGTTTTTTTGTTTCTTTTTTTTCAAAAAAAGAAAATCCTAATGAAATGATGAAACGTTAAAGGGCTGGCTTATTCTATTTCATTTTATCATTAACATAATTGGAATAATTCTTTTCATGGTCTTTCTTTTTTTTCATAAAAAAAGAAACAAAAAAAACAGAAGAAATACGGTTAATCCAAAACGAATTCCGCATGCGCGGAACCGATGTTCACTTCGCATTCGGCTTTAATCTTTGACGCCAACGCATACGGCCTATGCGCATGGTCAAATATCCGCCTTCCGCTTCGCTCATGCTACGTTCCCATCTTTCGTAGGATTAACCTCTTAACTAGTTATTAGTGTTTAGTTTTAGGGATTAGAATGTAGACCGATCCATTTACAATTTATAATTCACAATTTACAATTCTACAATTTCCCTATCTTTGCCCCATGACTATCCTCTACATCCTTCTCGGCATATTGGCAGGAGCCGGTATCACCTACCTCCTACTCCAAGGTAAAATCAACGTAGTAGCGAACCAATTGGCTCTGCTTCAACAAGAACAAAGCAAATGGCTCACACTAGAGGCCGAAAACAAAAAGAAAATCCGAGAGCTAGAACAAGAAAACAGAAGCATGTTTGGACAAGTTTCTTTGTTGGAAGGCCAAAATACCAGCCTCAAAGAATCCTTAGATAGCCAAAAGGCCGACGAAGAAAAAATGCGCAAAATGCTGGTGGATATCAGCAATGAATCCGTGCTCCGACAAGGGAAAGTACTCAGCGAGCAGCAACAAGTGAAACTCAACGACGTACTCAATCCGCTCAAAGAAAAGCTAAAAGAGTTTGAAGAGAAAGTCAACCTGGGACAAAAGAGCAGCATTGAGCAAAATAGCGCCTTGATGGAGCAAATCAAAAACCTAACCAGTCTCAACCAAACCGTTACCCAAAAAACAGAAGATTTGACCAATGCGCTCAAAGGCTCCAATAAAACCCAAGGAAACTGGGGTGAAATGATCCTTGAACGCGTATTGGAAAGCTCTGGCCTCAAAAAAGGCTCTGAATATGAAACCCAATTCGTGACCAGAAATCAAATGAATGAAAGCATCAAACCGGATGCCGTCATTTTCTTGCCTGACAACAAAAATCTAATCATTGATAGCAAAGTGTCTTTGGTAGCCTACGAACGCTATACCAGCGCCGAGGAAGGTACCGTTGATAAGGACATAGCCCTCAAGGCCCACATTGAATCCTTGAAGAATCACATCAAAGAATTATCTGCCAAAGATTACCACACCGGTCTGAACTTGAATAGCCCCGATTTTGTCTTGCTATTCATCCCCATTGAATCTGGATTTGTGGCGACTATTTCTCAGGACACCTCTTTATTCAACTTTGCTTGGGAAAGAAAAATAGTCTTGGTCTCCCCTTCTACCCTATTGGCGACGCTCAGAACGATTGCTTCCGTTTGGAAAACCGAATACCAAACTCGCAATGCCATTGAAATAGCTCGACAAGCCGGAGATCTCTACGACAAATTTGTCAGCTTTACCCAAGACATGGAAGACGTAGGCAAGCACATCAAAAAGGCAGAAGACGCCCATTCCAATGCCGTCAATAAGCTTAGCACCGGAAAAGGTAACCTGGTTACCCGTGCGGAAAAACTCCACAAACTAGGCATCAAATCCACCAAAAAACTCAACCAAGGGCTGATTCAAGAGGAGGATTCTGACGAAGAAGAGGAACTGTGAATGGTAAATGGTGAATGATTCATTTTGAATGAAGAATGAAGAATGAGGAATGTAGAATTTTTGATGGAAAACATCGTCGTGCAGCCCTGCGAAATGTGATGAACGCAGCGGCAATATTAGTTATGAGTTATTAGTGTTTAGAATGTAAAATCCTACATCCATTTATAATTTATAATTCATCATTCCATTTCCTTTTGCTTCGCCCATGCTGCGTTCCAATCTTTCGTTGGATTAACCGTTCAATGTAGAATGAAGAATGTAGAAAAACCATTTAGAGTTTTACAATTTACATTGAGAGGTTAATCCCAAAGAAAGTTAAGCTCCAGAAAAAGTGACGAATTCAAAAGAGTGTAAAATACTTTTCATTTAAAATCAAGCGCTTTTCGTTTCATTAATTCACATGGATTTTCTTTTTTTGAAAAAAAAGAAACAAAAAAACTTCTTTTTTTGTCGTCCAGCCAAGGCGAATTCCGCTT
Organism: Aquirufa nivalisilvae; assembly: GCF_003143535.1. Lineage (GTDB taxonomy): Bacteria > Bacteroidota > Bacteroidia > Cytophagales > Spirosomataceae > Aquirufa > Aquirufa nivalisilvae. The sequence continues at coordinate 1,114,107 of NZ_CP029346.1, read as the reverse complement.
CGCGGAACCGTGATTCACTCCGCTATCGCCTATACTTTTGACGCCATCGCACATCGCCAATGCTGAGGTCAAAACCTCGTCTACCGCTGCGTTCATCACATTTCGCAGGGCTGCACGACGGTGTTTTCTATTAAAAATTCTATATTCTTAATTTTACATTCTTCATGGAAAGGTTAATCCCAACGAAAGATTGGAACGCAGCATGAGCGAAGCGGAAGGCGGATATTTGACCCTGCGCAAGGGCTATGTGCGTTGGCGTCAAAGATTAAAGCCGTATGCGGAGTGACAATTGATTCCGCGCAGCGGAATTCGTCTTAGGATTAACCGTATTTCTTCCGTTTTTTTTGTTTCTTTTTTTTTAAAAAAAAAAGAAAGACCAAAGAAAGTTAAGCTCCAGAAAAAGAGACGAATTCAAAAGAGTTTAAAATACTTTTCGTTTCATTAATTCACATGGAATTTCTTTTTTGTCGTCCAGCTAAGGTGAATTCTATCAGAAATTCTACATTCTTCATTTTACATTCTACATTAAGAGTTAACTGCAAATGACTAGCATTTTACACGAACGATTATGTCAATGAATCATTTTAGCGTATTTTAATACCTCCAAACAACAGCCTGTTGAAAGAGTATTTTGAATTACAAGTAAAGTTGTCCAACCGCCATTTGAGAGATGCGGGCATACACCCGCTATTGGCTTATGTGGGATTGACAGCTTTGTTCCTAGGACTATCTGTTTACCTTTTTCAAAGCACCGAATTTGCCCCCTACATTTACTTGCTTTTCGCGCTATCGCTGATTGGGAATTTATCGGAAAAGCGGAGAACGGAGTTTCTACGTATTTGTTTTGGCGATTCCAGCATGAAAAAAATTAGAATTTGTGAGAATGTGGTGGCTTCTCTGCCTTTTCTCGCTTTTCTACTGTATCAACAGCTTTTTGCTTATATGGCCTTATTGCTTGCATTGGTCATACTGTTAGCACTCAGCCAGTTCAAAACAGTCCTGGCATGGACGCTTTGGACACCATTTTCAAAAAGACCATTTGAATTTACGGTAGGTTTTAGAAATACATTTTACCTGTATATTCTGGCTTATGGATTGGCTGTAGTGGCCGTATTTCAAGATAATTTTAATATGGGGATATTTGCTTTGTTGATCGTATTTATCACATGTCTATTTTACCATTCCAAAGCAGAGAATGAATATTACGTTTGGTCATTTCATCTGAAACCGAGAGCATTTTTGTTGAGGAAAATTAAAACGGCCTTAATGTATTCTTCTTTGCTGGCTTTACCCATAGCCCTGCTCCTCTCCTTTTTCTTTTATCCAAACATCGGCATCATCTTGTTGTTCATTGGGCTGGCTTGGGCATTTTTGATATCGATGATTGTGAGTAAATATTCCGAGTACCCCAATGAAATATACCTCACACCCAGTATCTTTTTGGCGATATGCCTCTGGTTTCCGCCTTTTCTCTTGATTTTCATTCCCTACTTTTTCAAAAAATCTGAACACCGCATTAGCCGTTTATTGAAATGATATCCATCCGAAACTTATCCAAGAAATTTGGTACTAAGGAAGTGTTGCATCAAATCCAGCTGGATTATGAGCAAGGGAAAGTGTATGGGATTGTGGGTGAAAATGGTGCGGGAAAGACTACCTTCTTTAGGTGCATAGCAGGCTTAGAAGATTACGAAGGAGAGATTAGTTCAGATCTGACACCCCTTAAAAATCACCTAGGTTTATTATTGACAGAACCTTTCTTCTTTCCCAAAATAACAGGCAAGGAATACTTACAGTTGTTATGCCAAGCCAGGGACGTCCAAATCTCCAACATGGAGGACAAAAACGTATTTGATTTGCCTTTGAACCAATATGCGGCGACTTATTCCACGGGAATGAAGAAGAAATTAGCCTTGACGGCCATTTTATTGCAAGGCAACGAATACTTTATCCTAGACGAGCCATTTAATGGCGTGGATATACAAAGTAATATCCTGATTACGGAAATCATTCATCAACTCAAAGCACTGAATAAGACCGTGATTATTTCCTCGCATATATTCTCCACCTTGAGCGACACCTGCGATGAAATACATGTGATGAACCAAGGTAATTTGATCAAGTCTGTTCAAAAGCCAGACTTTGCCATCTTGGAAACAGAAATCAAGCAAATGACCTTGGGTAAAAAATTGGACAAATTAGGATTGACATAAGACGCCCGAAATACTTTCCTATATCACCTTCCATGGAAGCATTTTACACGAACGGTAGATAGCTTTCTCTTAGCTATTTTCATAACCCATGTTAGCCAAAATACCTCCATATTTATCCCAACAATGGATTAAACGGCATGTTCTCGATTTCTATGGTTCATTTTCAAACATAATTTCAATTTGTCTTTACAACAAAGTATAACTCTTTGACTTACTGAATCTTGTGGGTAAATGGATTTTGGGTAGATTGGTATCTAAAACTTATTTATGTTTGGGAAAGTCAAAATTTAAGCAAATTAATGGCCCTTCATTTTATATAAAACTATTTTGACGACATCAAAATAACAGCCAAAGAAATATAAATTTGATGTATACAGCTTTTAACTTAAAATGGGAAAAATGGCTTTTAAATCACATCAAACACATTTGTAATAATTCAAATATTAATTCTACCTATCAACATTTGATATAATATTGATATGTTCGCCAAACCCAACCCATTGATATTGTGCCTATTTAACAACATTTTCAAATGACTTTAAAATAAATAAATTATGGAAGTAAAAATATATAACGCATTTATTGCTTCACCGAGTGACACAAACAACGAAAGGCTATCGTGTGACAAAATATTTGACGAAATAAATTCAGGGTTAGGTGAAATATACAAATTTAGACTACAAAGTTTAAAATGGGAAAAAGATGTCAGACCTGCTATTATAGATAAGGATGCTCAATCTGTAATTTTTGAACAAATTGGCGAAAAATTTGAAATATTTATAGGTATAATGAATAAAAGGTTTGGTTCACCAACACCAAGGGCAGGTTCAGGGACGGAAGAAGAATTTAATGAAGCATTTAAAAGATTTAAAGAAAGGCAAGATTTAGAAATCTTATTCTATTTTAATGTGGAGCCCCCAAAATCAATGAACGAATTAAATTTACCTGAATTACTTAAAATTGAAGAATTTAGAAAAAAACTTCAACCAAAAGGAATTTATGGAATTTATAATGGCGCTTCTGACTTTGAAGATAAATTAAGAAAAGATTTAACAAAGTTCTTTATTGGGCAATATAAAAACAAAGAGGGCATACCAGTGAATGCTCAACAATTAATAAATAAGGAAGCTCTCAGAAAATTATTCAAAAAAAGATTTAATGATTCATTGAAAGGTTTTGAGGACCAACCAAAAATTTGGATTGAACCAATTATTAGTAGAACTAGTGAACTTTCTCAAAATCCTGATGAAAATTACAGTCAAAGAGTACTAATTGAAGAAATATTACTTTCAGAAAAATCGTATTTCATAAATGCCCCATCTCAATTTGGATTAACTACTTTAGCCCATCACCTAATATGTGAAGCCTGGGAAAATGATGAGCTTTGGATATATCTTGACAATTCTGCGTTAAAACCTCATCAGGTTAATAAGATTGTAAGAAGTGAGACTAGTTCATTAGACCAGAATCCTGAAACGGTAAAATGCATAGTATTTGACTCATTCTATAATACTGACAAAGTATCATATAAAAAACTTAAGGATTTAATTACAGCAAATCCAAATTGTAGAATAATTGTTCTTAACACTTTAGATGAACAACTTTATATAAACAAAGATGAAAATGATAAAATCGATGAAAAAGAGACAATTATAGATAGAGAGTTTGATATACTACATCTAATTGCACTACCGCGCACTCAAATTAGAAATATTGTTCAACAGTACAATCAAGAAAAACATATTGGAGAGGAAACAATTGTTCTAAATAAAATAACAAAAGAACTAGAATGTCTTAATCTTCATAGAACACCATATAATATTTTAACAATACTCAAAGTATCCGAAAAACATTTTGACGATAGTCCAGTAAACAGAACTAAAATGATTGAAATGATTCTGTTCGTATTATTCGATATGGGTGAAATTCCGAGATACAAAACAATGCCTGATCTTAAAGATTGTGAATATGTATTAGGAAGATATTGCGAAACTATGTTGAGAAATGAAAATTATAGTTTCTATAAATCAAATTTTATTTCAGAGCTAAAATCTTTCTGTGTAGAAAAATTTATAGAATTAGATATTGAAATTGTTTTTGAAATCTTAAATAACAACAATATTATAATAATTGATGGAGATAAGTATCGTTTCAAGTCAACTTTTTGGATTTATTATTTTGGAGCAAAAAGAATGCACATTGATGAGTCATTTCGAGAATACATTTTCAGTTCAAACAAATATGCTTCATATCCAGAAATTATCGAATTCTATACGGGTATAGACCGAAATAGGGATGATGCTTTATCCATATTACTCACAGACATTGAATCGATAAGAAATACAGTAGAGGAAAAATTAGGTATAAATGGAGAAATTAATCCATTGAAAAATGCTAAATGGAAACCTTCTGAAAATGAAATTGAAAAAATACAAAATGAAATTGGTGAAAATGTTAAAAATTCAAACTTACCAGATGCCATAAAAGATCAATTTCTTGACAAATCTTATAACCAAATAAGACCCTATAATCAATCTATTCAGAAAATATTTGAAGACTACTCCCTTCTCAATTTAATGCAACAAATTAAAGCATCTTCAACTGCTTTAAGAAACAGTGATTATTCTAACCCTGAACTGAAAAAGAAATTATTAGTTGAGATATATAATTCATGGAAACAACTCGCTAAAGTACTTTTTGCATTGTCGCCAACTATGGCATTAAAAGGAAAAGCATCTTTTCAAGGTGCTGCTTTTGAATTAAATGGTGATTTTGGAGACACCTTTGAAGATCGTTTAAACAGAATAGTTCAGGTTTTACCAACCAATGTTGTTGGTTATTTTCAGGACGATTTATACTCTCCTAAGATTGGTCCATTATTCTATGATTGTTTTAATAATGAAAAAAATGAACTTTTAAAACACCACCAAGCTCTTCTAATAATTTTCAAGCGACCGAATGGTTGGAAAGCTCAAATAGAAAATTATATAACTTCAATCAATAAAAATTCCTATTACTTGTTTGATACTGTTAATGCTCTAAGAACTAAGTATAGATATGACTTTGCGAATGAGAACGAATTAAAAGATATAAAATATTTAGTAAAATTAGGACTTGCAAAACATCAATTTGGTGGAACTAAACCTAGTTTATCTCAAATATTAAAAATTGATGACAGCTCCCTTCCGAAAAGGGAAAACCTAGATTAAAAATCCAGATAATAAAAGCCTATTTGAAAAATTGATGATTAATTAACTAAATAAATAAAGAGCGATTAAGTTAAATTAAAATTCGACATTTTGATTTAGTTTCAAAATATTATATCAAATTAAAAAGTTGGAATACTTTGCACAAAGTCATCTACAAAATCACCTATCCCAATGGAAAGATTTACATTGGTAAAGACTTAGTAGATTCCATTAATTATTTTGGAAGTGCGGACAGCAAAATCATTGCCAAGGATTTTACAATCAGAAAAGAAATATTATTTGAGGCAGAAAATGTAACCGATCGGGAAATCAATCAAATGGAAGTTGAATTTATCAAGCAAAATCAATCCAACAACCCTAGCATTGGCTATAACCAATGGCCAAAATTTAAAGATAATTGAAAGCAATAATGAGACAATACCCTCAAAGAATTAAAATAAAAGCTTAATCCTCCCTAAAAGATCAAGCTCCCATTTACAATTCACCATTTACAATTCACCATTTACCCCTTACCATTAAAAATTACGCTTTCTTCAAAAACTCAGTCTTCAAGACCATCATCGTTTTTTCTACTTTGCCTTCTACTTCGCCTTCAAAGTCGGTTAAACGGATATTGCGCACCATGGTTCCGCGTTTGATGACGCCAGATGATCCACGTACTTTTAAATCTTTGATGACTGTTACTGAATCTCCGTCGTTCAATAAATTACCGTTGCTGTCTTTAACTTCCATGTGCTATAATTTGATTAATATTTTTGGTTCCTATTTCTAAAGCCCAATAAGCGCTGCGCTAAGTCGGGCCGCTGTAATTTGGTCAAACGGTTCCGAATCCAATCCTTGAACTCAGCTTTGTACCAAAAGAAATACTTATTTTGATTTTGTTTCTCTTCCTTGGTTTTGGCCGTATAAATTGGCTGCAAGGTATACGGATGCACACCTGTATAATAAATCACCTCGGCCACCGTCATAGGCGTTGGGGTGAAATCCTGTACTTGTTCCAATTGAAAGCCTAAATCCTTGGTTTCTGCCGCTAAATTGGCCATATCCACTTCCTCACATCCTGGATGAGAAGAAATGAAATAAGGAATCAAGGGCTGTTTCAAACCATGCTTGGCTGAAATGGCATCGTATTTCTCTTTGAACTTCCTGAAATATTTGAAAGAAGGCTTACGCATAACCCGCAAAGTAGCATCGGAAGTATGCTCAGGGGCCACTTTCAAACGGCCGGAAACATGGCGCGTAATCAATTGCTCCATGTATTCATCGTGGTTCATGTCGGAATTATTCTTATTGAAATCATCCACCAACAAATCATAACGCACTCCCGAACCCACAAATGCTTTCTTGATGCCTGGATGCGCATCTACTTTCTTGTAAATCTCCGTCAAAGGTTTGTGAGATGTATCCAAATTGGAACAAATCACGGGGTGAATGCAGCTTGGACTAGAGCAACGGGCACAAATAGATTCATCTTTGCCACGCATCTTGTACATGTTAGCCGATGGCCCGCCCAAATCAGAAATATATCCTTTAAAATCCGGTGATTTTGTGATTTGATCTACCTCTTTCATGATGGATTTCTCACTTCGAGAAGCAATGAATTTCCCTTGATGGGCCGATATGGTACAAAAACTACAACCTCCAAAACAACCTCGGTGCATGTTGACCGAGAATTTAATCATCTCAAAAGCGGGAATAGGCCCTCTTTTGCGGTATTTAGGATGAGGTAAACGGGTATATGGCAAATCAAAAGAGCGATCCATCTCCACCTCTTCCATGGTTTTGAAAGGAGGATTGATGACCAAAGTTTGATCTCCTACTTGCTGCGTAATTCGATTGGCCTGCCATTTATTGGACTCTACCTCCACAATCTTGAAATTGGCAGCGTATTTAATTTTGTCGACCAAGCAATCCTCATGACTGCTCAAACTGACCGTTTCCCAAGAATCAACTTCAGGTAAAGTGGCCTCTTTAGGCTGTAAAAAAGCGACTTGATTGATATTGGTTAAGTCTGCCAAAGGAATACCACTTTTCACGCCTCGAATAATCTCGCGCAAAGGCTGCTCCCCCATGCCGTAGACCAACATATCTGCCTTAGAATCCACTAAAACCGATGGAAATAATTTGTCGGCCCAATAATCATAATGCGTCACCCGACGTAAAGAGGCTTCAATACCTCCAATTAATACAGGAACATCGGGATAAATTTCTTTAAGGATTTTGGAATAGACCGTGGTGGCATAATCAGGTCTAAAACCCGCTTCACCACCGGGGGTATAGGAATCATTGGAACGCAAACGACGGTTGGCCGTATAATGATTCACCATGGAATCCATGCAACCGGCAGTTACTCCAAAAAAGTACTTGGGTTTGCCTAATTTCTTGAAATCACGTAAATCATCTTGCCAGTTGGGTTGGGCTACAATACCCACCTTCAAACCTTCACTTTCCATGATTCTGCCAATCACTGCCGTGCCAAAAGAGGGATGGTCTACGTAGGCGTCGCCTGATATTAAAATAACATCTAGCTCGTCCCAGCCTCGTTTTTCCACTTCTTTTTTTGTCAAGGGTAACCAGTCGGTGATCGGTCTTTCTTCCATCTTGCAAAATTAACTGAATTTGCTTGGTTTACCTAGTTGGGTTAATGGAGAATGGGAAATGTAGAATGTAGAATTTCAATATCATGAACTTGATTGAACATTGATAACTAAGGTTTTTCTTTTTTTTCATAAAAAAAGAAATGCCTTGGTAAGTAAGGTTCAGTAAAAAGAATTGTTAAATAAGTTCACATAAATACATTTCTTAGTTAAAAATCTCATTGATCTTTCTTTTTTTGAAAAAAAAGAAACAAAAAAACTTCTTTTTTTGTCGTCCAGCAAAGGCGAATTTCGCTTCGCGAAACCGTGATTCACTACGCTATCGCCTATATTTTTGACGCCGAAGCGCATCGCCCATGCTGAGGTCAAAACCTCGTCTACCGCTTCGTTCATCACCTTTCGCTGAAGCTGAACGACGGTATTGTCATTCATATAAATTCTACATTCTACACTGAACGGTTAATCCCAACGAAAGATGGGAACGCAGCATGAGCGAAGCGGCAGGCGAATATTTGACCCCGTGCGTAGGTCTGAGCTAAGCGTCAAAGATTAAAGCCGTATGCGGAGTGAACATCGGTTCCGCGCAGCGGAATTCGTCTTAGGATTAACCGTATTTCTACTGTTTTTTTTGTTTCTTTTTTTATGAAAAAAAAGAAATGCCTTGGTAAGTAAGGTTCAGTAAAATGAATTGCTAAATAAGTTCACATAAATACATTTCTTAGTTAAAAATCTCATTGATCTTTCTTTTTTTGAAAAAAAAGAAACAAAAAAACTTCTTTTTTTGTCGTCCAGCAAAGGCGAATTTCGCTTCGCGAAACCGTGATTCTCTCCGCTATCGCCTATATTTTTGACGCCGACGCGCATCGCCCATGCTGAGGTCAAAACCTCGTCTACCGCTTCGTTCATCACCTTTCGCTGGAGCTGAACGACGGTATTGTCATTCATATAAATTCTACACTGAACGGTTAATCCCAACGAAAGATGGGAACGCAGCATGAGCGAAGCGGCGGGCGAATATTTGACCCCGTGCGTAGGTTTGAGCTAAGCGTCAAAGATTAAAGCCTTATGCGAAGTGACCATCGGTTCCGCGCAGCGGAATTCGCCTTAGGATTAACCTCAATAGTTATAAGGTATTTAGTTGTTTTTATTAAAGTTTAGTTTTTAAAATACAGTTTGTGATTTATTATAGAAAGGTTCGATGAGATACTCAGAATTTCAGTGAGTATTTTGAAGTCAAGTTATTTTTACCAAAATTCTACATTTTTCATTCTACATTCTACATTTCCAATTCTTTATTCGCTAATCTCTTCTATTTTTGTAAGATATGCAGCTTTCCATCATATTTGTTAATTACCAAAGTGAAGATCTTTTACTGAATTGCTTCCGAAGCATTTACCAGTATACCCAAGGTTTGGAATTTGAGTGCATTGTGGTAGATAATAAATACCAAGCTGGTGCCAATGCCGCAATTCTTCAGGAATTTCCTGCCACCACTTGGATTGATTTAGGTTATAATGCAGGCTTCTCCAAAGCCAATAATGCTGGTTTAGCGGTGGCTAAAGCTCCTCATGTATTATTCATGAATGCAGATACCTTGGTGACAGACAATACCATTGGGAAAGCCTATGAATACCTACAAGAAAAGCCAGAAATTGCAGCGGTGGGAGCCATACAAATAGATGCTGAGGGAAATCCGATTCCCTATTACCGAACACTGAACGACATCCGTATTGATTTATACATTTTGCCCAATATTCCGGCATGGAAGCGTTTTGTCTACCAATGTTTTCCTAGCTATGAGGCGCAAGCAAGCTATGAGACCAATAATTTGGTGGGTTTTTTCTTGATGACCAGTCAAAAAGTAATCGCTCAAGTGGGAGCTTGGGACGAAGATTTTTTCATGTATGCCGAGGATGCCGAATGGAGTACGCGATTAATCCAAGCTGGAAAATTGGCCTATTTTGAGGATATCCGAGTGACACATTTGTTGGGAGATAATCCCTTCCGTCGAGCCAAAACTTCTTGGGTCAATCGATTTTCGGTGCAAATCCAAGTGTCTAATTTACTCTGGATTAGAAAAAGTTATGGCCTGGGAGCCTATTTGCTCATTTTATTGAATTATGCTGCCTTAGTTCCTTTGTTTTGGACTTGGAAAATTTTGTTGAATCTTATCAAAATGAGGCCACTGATGCACAATACAGAAAATCAGGTCTTGTTTAGTCGAAAAACAGGCATGCTCTTTCATTATTTTTGGCAAACGGTATTCCTGTTAAAAAAGTCGTATCAGATCAAACCTGAGGAAAATGTACAATAAATGGTATTGCTGATAAATATCATACATAAATCATGTCATCAATCTAAGGATTATGTAGTAAATTCGTTTTTAGCCTAAAATCATCATAAAATAGTATATTTTGAATATCTCCGAGTCCCTATTTCAAGCATTAAGTACCCAGTGTCAACCCAAAGAATTGGATTGGTTGAGGGATAAATCAGCGAAAGATGCCAATTCTTTATCGCTCAGCTTTGTCATGGTTCCTCGTTTTATTGAAAAACAAGAACTAGAAAACGAAGTGTTGAGTCAGGCCGCCTCCATCCTACCCGATTGGAATTGGAACGGCTGGACTTTAGACCGTTTAGCACGTGTGTATTTATTGAGCCTTTGCCAAGAGAGAGAATTAAGTCGAGAAGAATACATAAAGAAATTGAATCTTCTATTTGATACAGCAGAACTAAACGAGTCCGTTGCCTTGTATTCAGCCATTCCAGCTTTGGCCTTTCCAGAAGCTTGGATGAACCGTGCTACAGATGCGGTACGTTCCAATGTAGGTTTAATCTTTGATGCCATTGCTTTTGGCAATCCATATCCGAAAACTTATTTCTCGGAATTGGCATGGAACCAATTGGTCTTAAAATGCATATTCAATGATAAGCCAATCCATCAAATTGAAGGTTTAGCCGAAAGAAATAACGAAGCATTGGTACAAACCTTGGTGGATTTTGCTCATGAACGCTGGGCAGCGAACCGACGTGTCCCTTCGCAAGTTTGGCGCTTACTGGTTCCTTATTTGAACCCAGAAATATTACCCAATATTGAAAAATTAATTCATTCCGATTCAGCTTCAGACCGTTTGGCCGCTGCGCTCGTTTTAGCACAAAGCAGCTTGCCTGAAGCGAAATTATTGGTTGAAAAATATAAAAACGAGCTTCCTGCAGTTCCTAGCGAGCTTTGGGGAGCTTTAGAGAAACCAGAACCCATTTACCAACCAGCCTAAGATTATGTGTAAAAATCCACACCAATCGAACCCATCCCATTTTCAAGGATCTGCAGAGGAAGAAATGACTGCCAGTACCGTGGAAGAAACATTTGAACAGTATATCAAAGGCATGAAGTTTTTTGATCCGCATGTGCACATGACGGCGAGAACGACGGATGATTACCAAGCTTTAGCTGATGCTGGAGTGGTGGCCATTATTGAGCCTGCTTTCTGGCTGGGTCAACCAAGAACGGGATTATCGTCGTTTAAAGACTATTTTGCTACATTGGTGGGTTGGGAGCGTTTTCGTTCTTCTCAATTTGGCATCAAGCATTATTGCACCATTGGACTTAATTCCCGTGAGGCTAATAATGAGGCTTTGGCAGAGGAAGTGATGGAGATTTTGCCCTTATTCTTACAAAAAGAAGGCGTAGTAGGTGTGGGAGAAATTGGCTTTGATGACCAAACAGCCTTGGAAGAAAAGTATTACCGTGCGCAATTGGAGTTAGCCAAAGAAATGGGCTTACCTGTGCAGGTGCATACGCCTCATCGCGACAAGAAAAAAGGGACAGAAAGAAGCATGGCCATTGCTTTGGAGCATGGTTTAGATCCAAAAATGGTCATCATTGACCACAACAACGAGGAAACGGTTAAATCGGTGTTGGACCAAGGATTTTATGCCGCCTTTACCATTTACCCATTCACTAAAATGGGGAATGAGCGTATGGTGGAAATTGTGAAACAATACGGCCCATCCATGATCATGATTAATTCCGCTGCTGATTGGGGTATCTCCGATCCTTTGGCGATTCCTAAAACAGCGGCATTGATGAAGATGAAAGGCATTGCCGATGAAGATATTCGTTTAGTGACCTATCAAAATGCCTTGGATGCTTTTGCTCAAAGTGGACAAATTAAGGAGTCTGATTTTATCCATGGCATGGAAATAGATCAGTCCTTGAAATTCAATGGCAACACCGTTTTACGTGGCGGACAAGCTCCAAGAGTCAATAAAAACTCCTTGATCATTCGCTAATGAGTCAGATTAGGGCCTTTTTGGAATTAACTCGACCAGCCAATGTCATTACGGCGCTGACCGACATCATGGCAGGTATGGCCATCGTAGGTTTCCTTTTTGTTTGGAAGGATTATTCCATTCAGCCACTTGTCTTGTTGGGATTTTCCACCATGTGTTTATACGCAGGTGGCGTGGTTTTCAATGATGTATTTGACCGAGAATTGGATAGCTTCGAGCGACCAGAAAGAGCATTGCCGAGTGGCCGAATTTCTTTACAAGCTGCTGTGGCAGGAGGTTTAATCCTACTTATTTTGGGTATATTCTTAGCTTTCAAGCAAAGCTTACTCAGTGGCTATGTGGCCATTATCATTACTTTATTAGCTCTTTTTTACGATTGGAAGGGAAAACACATGCAATACTTTGGTCCCATCAACATGGGCCTTTGTCGGGCATTTAATCTACTCTTAGGCATGTCGGTGTATGAACTAGGTGTCATAGAACAAGGACAATGGATGATATTACCTTTGATTTACATCGCCGCCATCACCATGGTGAGTCGGGGCGAGGTACATGGTAGCACCCCTTGGCCGATAGCGGCAGCTGCCTTTTTCTTTTTGATCATCCATGCTGCACAATTATCCTTGGCCATTAAATCGGAACAATGGATCGCTATTCCTTTCATTATTTTGCATATCACGCTTATCTTTAGACCTTTAATAAAAGCATATCAACATCCCATTGGACCTAACATTGGAAAAACAGTGAAAGCTGGTGTCTTATCACTCATTGTGATGAATGCCGCATGGGTGAGTTTAAGTGGACAATGGATGATTGCTTTGGCAGTGTTGGCCCTCTTACCCATTTCCATGCGAGTAGGGAAATTCTTTGCCGTTACGTAATTTTATAGCATGCAGTCATTAGAACAATATTTTCAGGTACCATTTCGCTATCAAGTCATTTTCTCCAAAGGCTTATTCCAACAAGACAATCCCGTTTTCAAGGATTTCATCTTAAACTTTGGTTTAGCTGATTTCAGGAAAAGAATTGTGTTTGTCATCGATAAAGGTGTGGCTGATGCCCATCCGAACCTGACTTCGCAAATCGTTCAGTATTTTGAAACCTTTCCTGTGGCTGATTTGGCCCCAGAAATCTTGATTTTACCGGGTGGAGAAGTTTGTAAAAATGACCCTCGGTTTTATGAAGAAGTCGTTCGCGCTATTGATGAGCACCGCATCGATCGACATTCTTTCGTGGCTTGTATTGGTGGAGGAGCCTTTTTAGATATGAGCGGTTATGCCGCTGCCATCTCACACCGTGGAGTGAAATTCATTCGTATTCCGAGTACTGTTTTATCCCAAAATGATTCGGGAGTTGGCGTGAAAAACGGGGTGAACTACATGGGTAAGAAAAATTTCCTAGGCACTTTTGCTCCACCTGTAGCGGTTTTCAATGATGTGAATTTATTGGCTACTTTAAACGACCGCGACTGGAGATCAGGTATTGCGGAAGCCATCAAAGTAGCTTTAATCAAGGATTTAGCTTTCTTCCAATGGTTGGAAGCCAATGCCCAAGCCATGAATGAGCGTAATGAAGCGGTCATGATTGAGCAAATCTACCGTTGTGCCGAATTGCACATGCAGCATATTTCCAGCGGTGACCCCTTTGAATTAGGTTCAGCTAGACCTTTGGATTTTGGACATTGGGCAGCTCATAAATTAGAATACTTAAGCAATTTCGAGATTCGTCATGGAGAAGCAGTGGCTATCGGTATTGCTTTAGATACAGCCTATTCGCATGAAATTGGCTATTTAACCGCCGAGGAAAGAGACCGTGTCATTGCGGTCATTCGTACCTTAGGATTTGATACCTACCACCCTGCTTTGGCAGAAAATGATAAAGCCAATTTATTCAAAGGCTTACAGGAATTCCAAGAACACTTGGGAGGACAATTATGCATTACTTTGTTGGAAAAACTAGGCAAAGGAAAAGAAGTGCATGAAATGAATTTCGACTTAATTAAAAAATCGGTTGATTTCTTAGCTCAATTAGGATAGCATACCATGAAAACAGCACAAGGGCTTTTAAGTTATTGTTCCAACATTCATCCAGGTGAAATTTGGTCTGAACATTTTGCCAATCTTCAAAAGAACATACCAGCCGTGAAAGCAGCCGTTAGTCCAGATGCTCCCATGGGCCTAGGTTTACGAATTGCCGATTTAGCTAGTAAAGATTTACAGGATGAGCAAGCTTGGAAAGCCCTGACAGATTGGTTGAAAGCCGAGGATTTGTACGTGTTTACGCTGAATGGTTTTCCCTTCGGAGGTTTTCATGGTGTAGTGGTCAAAGATGACGTTCACACACCTGATTGGACCACAACGGAACGTTACGATTATACCCTGCGTTTGGCGCATATTTTAGCCAAATTATTGCCTGAAAGTCAAGCTTCAGGTGGTATTTCTACCTCTCCACTCTCCTACCGTTTTTGGTGGCAAAGTCCAGAAGCCTTGCAAGAAGCCACCGAAAAAGGCACCTTGGCTTTGGTAGATTTGGTGGATCAATTGGCCCAAATTGAACAAAATACTGGAAAAAGCATACACATTGATATTGAACCAGAACCCGATGGTATTTTAGAAAACCACCGTGAATTTGTGGATTGGTATGGTGCCTGCTTATTGCCATTAGGCATTCCTCATTTAATGGATAAAGGGTATAGTGCTGCCAAAGCTGAAGAATTGATTCGTCGACATATTCAAATTTGTTTCGACATCTGTCATTTCGGAGTAAGCTACGATAATCCTGCTACTTGCATTGCAGAGTTGAAAGACAAAGGCATACAAGTGGGTAAGATACAAGTGAGTTCGGCCTTGCGTTTGGACTTTAGTCAACAAGCCGAAGAGAAATTAGCTTTGTTAAAAAAATACCAAGAGCCTGTGTATTTGCATCAGGTGAAAGCCAAAAAAGCGGATGGTAGTTTCATTCAATATCCTGATTTGGATCAAGCCTTTGCGGCTTATGAGCCAGGAGTATTTTTGGAATGGAGAATTCACTACCATGTACCTCTATTTTTAGAGAGCTATGGTTTATTGGGGTCAACACAGAAAGAAATCCGAGAGACTTTAGCTATACAAAAGCAGGAAGCCTTTACGGGACAAATGGAAATAGAAACCTATACATGGGGAGTATTGCCAGAAGAACATCAAATTCCCATTCATGAATCCATCATTCGTGAAATTCAATGGGTACAAGAACAATTAAAAGCCGAATAAGATGCAAAAGACGGTCGTTATTGATATCGTAGGATTAAGTCAAAGTGTTCTTTGTGAGCACACACCGTTTTTAAACCAGTTCATTGCTTCTAGGCAATTGAGCCATATCAAACCCGTTTTACCTGCCGTGACCACAACTTCCCAAAGTTGTTATGTCACTGGAAAATACCCCAATGAAAATGGTATTGTGGGTAATGGCTGGTATGATCGTGAAGATGCAGAAGTAAAGTTTTGGAAGCAATCCAACCACTTGGTTCAAGGAGAGAAAATATGGGATGCCGCTAAAAAGGCCAATCCCAACTTTACTTGCGCCAAAATGTTTTGGTGGTACAACATGTATTCATCTGCCGATTATTCGGTGACTCCTCGTCCACAGTACCATGCCGACGGTGTGAAAGCGCCCGACTGTTACTCCTACCCTGCTTCTTTACGCGATGAATTACAAGCAGAACTAGGAACATTCCCTTTATTTAGTTTTTGGGGACCTAATGCCAATATCAAATCTACTAAATGGATTGCTGATGCTTCGATTTGGGTAGATAAGAAATATAATCCTACGCTGAATCTGATTTATTTACCTCATTTGGACTATTGTCTACAAAAATTTGGCCCAGATCTTCCCAAGATTGCGAAGGAATTACAAGAGATTGATGAGGTGGTCAAAGATCTAGTGACCCACTTTGAAAGTACAGGAGCTAAAGTCATCTTGTTATCCGAATATGGAATCAACGAAGTGAATCAACCGATTTACATCAACCGCATTTTGCGGGAAAAAGGATTGATTAGCATACGCATCGAACAAGGCTTAGAGCTCTTAGATGCAGGTGCAAGTGCGGCATTTGCTACGGCAGATCATCAAATTGCACATGTTTACATTCAAGACTCCAACAAAATAGCGGCAATTAAGGCTGATTTAGAAAAGGTGCCTGGGATTGCGAAAGTACTGAATAAGGAAGAACAAAAAGCCTACCATATTGACCATGCCCGCAGTGGTGAGCTGGTTCTTATTGCCGAACCACAAGCATGGTTTGTATATTATTTCTGGCTAGATGATACCAAAGCCCCCGATTATGCCCGTTTAGTGGATATTCATAAAAAACCTGGTTATGACCCTGTGGAGATGTTTATGGACCCAAAAAATCCATTCATTAAACTGAGGGCCGCCTATAAATTGGCGAGAAAACTGAGTGGTTTTCGCTATTTGATGGATGTGATTCCTTTGGATGCTACACTAATCAAAGGTTCACATGGTGGTATTTTTTGTGAACCAGCCTATTATCCAGTCTTCATTTCAGATCAAAAAAGCCTTCCTAGCCAAGTAGAAGCCCCTGAAGTATATGATTTAATTTGGAAAACTATTTTTCAATAAAAGTTTTATTAGAAAAATTAGCACTATATTTAGCCATTAAATCAATAAAATACTTTACCATGAAAAAACTAATTGCCTTATGCGCCATGATGGCGATGTTCCTTGGCCTGAGTACAAAAGCTACAGCGCAAGACTTTGATCCACAAGCGATGGTTCAACGTCAGCTTGACCGTATTTCTACGGAATTGAGCCTGAACAAAGATCAGGTTAAAAAATTGGAGCCTATTATTACTGCTCGTATGCAAAAAATGATGGAATTCCGTCAGGCAGGCATGGAGCGTGAGCAAATGATGGCTGAAATGAAGAAAATCAATGATAGCCAATTGGAGTCATTGAAAGCCATTTTAACTCCAGAGCAATTGGAGAAATACAAAACGATGCAAAGTCAAATGCGTCAAGGTGGACCTAGAAACTAATTCAAGGCTTTTATTTCGCCATGAAAACAAAAATCCTTTTACTTATAGGGCTGGTCATGATCAGCCCTATATTTTTATTCAGTCAAGTTGTACGGGTGGGAATAGCTGGAATGACGCATGACCATGTGGGTCAGGCGCTACATGCTGCGCAAAAAAATGCGGATGTGGTCATTGTAGGATTTGCCGAGAAAAACAAAAACTTGGCCATGCGCCTACTTAAGGAATATAAATTACCAGAATCCCTTTGGTACCCAGATTTAGAAACTTTAATTTCCAAAACAAAACCAGAAGCCGTTTGTGCATTCAATAGCATTTATGAACATTTGGAGGTGGTTCAAACTTGTGCCCCTAAAGGCATTCATGTCATGGTGGAAAAACCTTTGGCAGTTAACATGGATCATTTGAATCAAATGAAAGCCTTGGTCAAAAAACACCCCATTGCCTTATTAACCAATTTTGAAACAACCTGGTATCCCTCCCATGCCAAAATGTGGGATATGCTGAAAGTCGACAAATCCTTGGGGGATCTACGCAAAGTGGTCATCATGGATGGTCACAATGGCCCAGTAGAAATTGGTTGTTCGAAAGAATTTTTAGCTTGGTTAACTGACCCCAAAATGAATGGAGGTGGAGCATTGATTGATTTTGGGTGCTACGGAGCCAACATTATGACTTGGCTCATGGAAGGCCAAAAGCCTATTTCTGTTACAGCAGTTAGTCAACATTTGAAACCACACATCTATCCCAAAGTAGATGATGAAACCACCATTATTTTAAACTACCCAACTTGTCAAGCCATCATTCAAGGTTCTTGGAATTGGCCATTTGACCGAAAAGATACCGAATTATATGCCAGTAAGGGCATTTTAGTGGCCAATAAGACCAAACAAATGAAATATGTTTCTGAAGGTCGATTCGGCAAAGAAAGCTTGATAGATTTAACACCATTAGCTCCCGAAAGAGCCAATGTATTTGCCTATTTGGCGGCAGTCGTGCAAGGCAAAATCAATCCACAAAAGGATTTATCCTCCTTGGCCATCAATGAAATTGTGGTAGAAATATTATCAGCTGCCACGGAATCTGCAAAAACTCACAAAACCATTTTTTTAAAATAACATGAAAGCAACATTACTCCTTGTTTTATTACCTATGTTGGCCTTAGCCCAAAAACCCATGCAAATCAATGGCAAAGACATTGGTATGGTTTCCTTTACTTACCGCAATAGTTTATCCAAAGACATGGCTAAAACCTTGGATACCTTAAAAAATCAGGGCATTACCGACATGGAATTTTCAAGTTTGTTTGGCAAAACCGCCCAAGAAGTACGCAGTCTTTTGGATGAAAGAGGGATGAAATGTAGTTCTTTCGGAGTAGGAATGGCGGATGCCTTAAACAAAACAGATCAAGTGGGGGAAAATGCCAAAATCTTAGGCGCATCTTTTGTTCGCGTGGCATGGATTCCTCATACAGGTCCGTTTACCCTAGAACTAGCACAAAAAACGGCTCAAGAATTCAATCAAATTGGAAAAGCTTTAAAAGAGAAATACGATTTAACTTTTTGCTACCACAACCACGGCTTTGAATTTGAGCCCTATGGAGAGGGTACTTTGTTTGATTATTTGGTTCAAAACACGGATTCTAAATTTGTTAGCTATGAAATGGACATCCTATGGACTTTTTTCCCAGGTCAAAATCCAGCAACATTGTTGGAAAAATACGGTAATCGATTTAAATTGATGCACTTGAAAGACTTGAAAAAAGGAGTGCAAGGAAATATGTCGGGTGGCACTTCTGTGGAAAATGATGTAGCTTTGGGAAGTGGACAATTGAACATTCCTGAAATCATGAAAGCGGCTAAAAAAGCCAAAATTCAGCATTATTATTTAGAGGATGAAAGCTCTAGATATCCTGTTCAAACCCGACAAAGCAGAACCTATTTATCGAATTTAAAATAATATGACCCAGCGTTTTCTTTACCTCGTGATCTTACAGATAGCCATTGTTTCTCAGGTTGTAGGGCAACAAGCGATCGAAAAGAAAATCCAAACGGATTTGATTTTAGCGGAAGATGGAAGTACCATACAATTAGAAGAAGGTACCTTCCAAATATCGCAAAGTCTGTCGATGGATGGTAAAAAAAATATGATCATACGGGGTAAAGGAATCGATAAAACGATACTTTCTTTCAAAAATCAAGCAGGAGGAGCCGAAGGCATTAAAATCACCAATTCGGAAAATATCATTTTGGAAGATATGACCGTACAGGATTCCAAAGGGGATTTAATCAAAACCATGCATGTGAAAGGTATCACCTTTCGCCGAATCAAAGCCGAATGGACGGGCAAGCCCTCACCTACCAATGGTAGCTACGCGCTTTACCCTGTGCTTTGTGAAAATGTGTTGATTGATAGTTGCATTGCCATCGGCGCCTCCGATGCTGGTATTTATGTGGGCCAGTCGAAGTACATTGAAGTGAAAAATAGCACGGCATTCCAAAATGTGGCGGGGATAGAAATTGAAAATTCCCAGTTTGCGGAGGTGCATCATAATAAGGCCTATGGCAATACGGGAGGTATTTTGGTCTTTGATTTACCTGATTTGGTACAGAAAAAAGGAGGACATGTGAAAGTATACCAAAATGAGGTCATTGAAAATAATTTAGCCAATTTTGCCCCTAAAGGAAACATTGTAGCCCGAGTACCTAAAGGAACGGGGATGCTTGTTTTAGCGACTAGTCAGGTAGAGATTTTCAACAATAAGATTCACCAAAACAAAACCATGGGGGTAGGAATCATTTCTTATCACATGACTGAAAACAAAATCACGGATTTGGAATATGACCCTTATCCAACGGCCATTGAAATTCGCGACAATGACTTTGAAAGAAAACCGGGTAGAGTCCCTGCCAAAGGTCGCTTTGGTCAGATGTATCGCTTCAAACTGAAATTTGGTAGACAGGTGCCCAATATTGTCTACGATGGTATTTTGGACCCGAAACGATTGGATTCCAGTGGTGAATATTTTCCTTCGTATCGCATTTGTATTCGAAACAATACGAATCAAAGTTTCGCCAATATCGATGCAGAGCACGATTTCAAAAACATCCAACGCGACGTAAGTTTGTACAATTGCCATCTTCAAGCATTTAAGACACTCCGCTAATCATGAACAGGTCTTTTCGTTTAGGCTTGATGATTTTGGTATGGATGACATTTATCCAAGCTAGTTCCATCCAAAAAAATTCGGCTGGCTATGTCATGAAATTATCCGATTATGGGTTTTTCAAAGGTGAATTAAAAGATCAACTTCCCCAAGACGGTGTGATTCCCTATCAATTGAATTCTCCCTTGTTTTCGGATTATGCCTCCAAGCTCCGCTTTATTAAATTCCCAGTTGGAACTAAAGTGGCCTATAATGCTGATTCGGTATTCCAATTTCCTGTGGGAACCGCCCTCATTAAAACCTTTTATTATCCCAAAGATGAAGCCAATCCTACGACTGGTAGAAGGATTATGGAGACTCGGGTGTTGATTCGTCAAGAGAAGTCGTGGGTGGCTCTTCCCTACATTTGGGATGAAGCTCAAACAGAAGCCACATTGGAAGTTGCAGGCGGTTCATCTCCTGTTAGTTGGAAAGACAAACAAGGCATCCTAAAACAAGTGAATTATCAGGTTCCCAACATGAACCAATGCAAAGGCTGTCATGAACGAAGTGGTAAAATGACGCCCATTGGTCCTTCGGCCCGACAATTACATGGAGATTATCCGTATACTTCGGGAAAGCAGAATCAATTGGATTATTGGGCCAAAGCTGGATTATTGACTGATTTGCCCAATCTCCATGAAATTCCAGCATTAGTTAATTATGCTGATGAAAGTAAGCCACTTGATGAACGAGCGAAAGCTTATTTAGATATCAATTGTGCGCATTGCCATAATCCTACAGGACCTGCTCGCTCTTCAGGCTTATATCTAACATGGGATACCAAAGATAAAACAGCCTATGGATTCATGAAGACTCCAGTAGCTGCTGGAAGAGGTTCTGGTAATTTGAAATACGATATTGTTGCAGGCAAAGCTAAAGAAAGCATCTTGGCCTACCGCATGGATTCTGTAGATCCGGGCATCATGATGCCTGAACTAGGCAGGAAAATGAAGCATCAGGAAGGAATTAAATTGATTCAAGATTGGATAAACTCTTTAGCACATTAACATGAAAACACGTTTTATCTTTCCGATTTTGTTAGGGCTGTCCATGGTCTTTCCTAGTTTGGCACAAAAGAAAAATAACCAGAAACCAAATATCATTTACATTTTAGCTGATGATTTGGGCTATGGAGACATCTCCATTTATAATCCCCAAGGCGATAAAGTTGCAACGCCGCACATTGATCAATTGGCCAAAGAAGGCATGCGCTTTTTAGATGCCCATTCTGCTTCTGGAGTTTGTACCCCCTCCCGATATGCCATCATGACAGGACAATATCCATTTCGAAGTAAATTACCTGTGGGTGTATTGCGTGGCTATAGTCGTAGTTTGATTGAAAAAGAACGTGTGACCGTGGCCTCTTTTCTGAAAAGTCAAGGATATCAAACTGGAGTAGTTGGTAAATGGCATTTGGGTTTAGACTGGGCCGTAAAATCAGGGTTTGAAGGTAATTTAACCCAAGTAAATTATGGAATTCAGGAAGAAATGAAGCCAGAAAATATTGATTTTGACAAAGACCCTACGGGTGGTCCAGCGGCCGTGGGATTCGACTATTCCTATATATTGCCCGCATCATTGGACATGCCGCCCTATTGCTATTTGGAAAACCAACATTTGGTAGAGAAGCCTACCGCCTATACCGATGGTAATAAATTAACTTCGGGATATACAGGTCCATTTTGGCGAGAAGGGAAAATGGCTCCCAGCTTTGATTTCTATGGTGTAATGCCACGTTTCATTGATAAGTCCAAGGAGTTTTTGGTCCGTCAAAAAGCCAATAAACCCTTTTTCTTGTACATTCCCTTTTCAGGTCCGCATACACCTTGGGTTCCTCAAAACAAATTCAAAGGGAGCTCCAAAGCTGGTGAGTATGGCGATTTTGTCCAACAAGTTGATGCTTCGGTGGGTCAACTCATGAAAACCTTAGATAGCTTAGGCTTGAAAGAAAATACCATCGTTATTTTTACGAGTGATAATGGGCCCTATTGGAGAGAAAATTTCGTAAAAGAATTTCAACATCAGGCCGCTGGAGAATGGCGAGGCATGAAAGGTGATGCCTTTGAAGCTGGGCACCGAATTCCGTTCATTGTTCGTTGGCCTAAGAAAGTAAAAGCCAAAAGCATATCCAATGCCTTAGTTTCTCAAACGAGTTTATTAGCTACTTGTCAACAAATACTAGGTCAAAGTCCTAGCAAAAACGACAGTTATGGTATTTATCCCTTATTGACCCAGAAAAACAAGGAAATTCCAGAGCAAGAGGCTTTGGTTTTCACGACCTCCATAGGTTACTTGGTGGTCCGACAAGGAGAATGGAAATGGGTTGAAGGACTGGGTTCAGGTGGTTTCACGGACCCTAGAAATGTCAAAGTAACCAATCACATCACAGGTCAATTATTTAACCTCAAACTCGACCCCAAAGAATCCGAAAACTTGTTTGAGAAATATCCCGATAAGGTGAAGGAAATGAGGGAGTTACTTGCAAGAATCAAGAATGTAGAATGAAGAATGTAGTAGAATGTAAAATGTAGAATTGAGTGCTAAGTTCAATTTATTATTTTCATCTAAATCCAGAGAAATTTGATGAACGAGTAGAATCTTTTTCTGAAAAATTCTTCATTCTACATTCTTCATTCTACATCAACTATTTTGCCAAAACAATATTCACAATCCGCTTCGGCACCACGATGATCTTACTTGGTGTTTGACCATCCAATACTTTTTGAACTTGAGCATGAGCTAAAACGCCGGCTTCTACTTCGGCAGGACTTGCCGTAGCAGAGAAAGACAAGGTCAATTTCACTTTTCCATTAAATGAAATCGGATAATTAAATTCATCTTCCACTAAAAAGGCCGAATTGAACTCTGGGAATTTGGCTTGGGAAATACTTCCAGCCTCCTCACCTAATGCCAGCCATAACTCTTCTGCCATGTGAGGAGCATAAGGAGATAATAATAGCACTAAATCCTTTAAAATGGCCTTTTTATGACATTTCAATTGAGTCAAATCATTGACACAAATCATCAAGGTAGAAACGACTGTATTGAATGAATAACGCTCTAAATCTTCATGTACTTTTCGGATAGCTGTATGTAAAACCTTCAATTCTTCCGGCTTCGCTGGAGCATCTTCCATTTTTACCTTTTGCGTCGTTTCATCAAAGAATAGACGCCATACCTTTCTTAAGAAATTGTGTGAGCCTGAAATACTGTTGGTATTCCATGGTTTAAATTGCTCCAATGGCCCTAAAAACATTTCATAGACACGCAGTGTATCTGCTCCATATTTGGCAATCAAATCATCTGGATTTACCACATTGTACTTGGATTTGGACATTTTTTCCACTTCCCAACCACAAACATATTTTCCATCCTCTAAAACAAAGACAGCATCCGCAGGAACATCGTTTCTCGAAGATTTAAATGCCTCCACGTTCAATACATCATTCTCTACAATATTGACATCCACATGCAAGGCTGCTACATCATATTGGTCTTTTAATCCATGAGAAACAAAAGTTGCTGGACTCACATTTTTCACACGGTAGACAAAATTAGATCTACCCTGAATCATTCCTTGATTGATCAATTTCTTGGCAAACTCCTCTTCCTGTACATAGCCCAAATCTTTCAAGAATTTATTCCAAAAACGAGAATACAATAAGTGTCCTGTCGCGTGCTCAGAACCTCCTATGTATAAATCCACGGCTTTCCAATAATTCACAGCCTCTTGAGAAGCAAACTCCTGGTCATTTTTGGCATCCATGTAACGGTACCAGTACCAAGAAGAACCTGCCCAACCTGGCATGGTAGACCATTCATAATCGTACTGACCTTGGTATTTCCAAACATCTGCCGCACGACCTAATGGTGGCTCGCCAGTTTCAGTGGGCAAATACTTGTCAATCTTAGGAAGCTCTAATGGCAATTCACTTTCTTGAATCAAATAAGGCAATAAATCACCTTTAGAATTTGGTTTGAAATATACCGGAACTGGTTCTCCCCAATAACGTTGACGGGAAAATACCGCATTGCGCATTCGATACTGAATTTTACCTTTGCCTATCCCTCTTTCTTCTAACCAAGCAGTAAGAATAGGAGTAGCTTCTTGGTAGGTCTTTCCATTGATCAATTCAGAATTGATGTATTTCCCTTCCTTAGTCGCATCGGCTTGTTTCTCTATATCCTTCTGGGCATCCAAAATCGGAATAATCGGTAGGTTAAAATGCGTTGCAAAGTTCCAGTCGCGCTGATCTCCTGAAGGCACACCCATTACCGCTCCAGTTCCATATCCAGCCAATACATAATCAGCCAAATAAATAGGCACACGCTCTCCATTGAATGGATTAATCACATATGATCCAGTAAATACACCGCTCACTTGCTTCACTTCCGAAACGCGATCTAGTTCCGAACGAGATTTCGCCCAAGTCACATAAGCCTCCACAGCCTCTTTTTGCTCTGGTGTAGTCAATTCTTCTACCCACTCATGTTCTGGTGCTAACACCATGAAGGAAACCCCATAAATGGTATCAACACGAGTCGTAAACACTTTAATTTTTTTATGAGAAAGTGCTGGGTTATCTATATCAAAATCAACCTCAGCCCCAATGGATTTTCCAATCCAATTGCGCTGCTGTTCTTTCAATGAATCAGACCAATCTACTTCTTCCAATCCACGCAACAGTCGGTCAGCATAAGCTGTAATACGCATCGACCACTGGCGCATTTTCTTTTGTTCTACGGGATGGCCTCCACGTTCTGAAACACCATCTTTGACTTCATCATTCGCTAAAACGGTCCCTAATGCAGGGCACCAGTTCACCACTGAATCATCCAAAAATGCTAAACGGAAGGCTAATAAATAAGCATACTTTTCTTCTTCTGAATACGCATTCCACTCTTCTGCACTAATGCGCTTAACCTCTTCATCACAAACGGCATGTACTCCAATAGATCCTGATTTTTCAAAAATTTGAACCAAAGAATCGATTGACTCCGCTTTATCAGAAGCCTGGTTATACCATGAATTGAACAATTGCATGAAAATCCATTGGGTCCACTTATAATAAGATGGATCCGAAGTTCTTACCTCTCTAGTCCAATCAAAAGAAAAACCCATGTTTTTCAATTGCTCAATGTATCTAGCGATATTTTGCTCGGTAGTTAAGGCAGGATGCTGCCCTGTTTGTATGGCATATTGTTCCGCAGGTAGACCAAAGGAATCAAAACCCATCGGGTGTAACACTTCAAATCCCTGCAAACGCTTGTAGCGCGAGATAATATCAGATGCAATGTACCCTAGCGGATGTCCGACGTGTAATCCTGCCCCGGATGGGTATGGAAACATATCCAACACGTAATATTTAGGTTTGTTCGGATTAACATTTGCTTGAAAGGTATTATTTGCCTCCCAAAAAGACTGCCATTGCTTTTCAATTTCTCGAAACTGATACTCTGTACGCATAAATTTTTATCATTTTAAAAAAGGAATGCAAATTACGGCTTTTTTATGAAAAAATATTTACTCTACTTTATTGGTAGATTAGATAAACTCTACTATTTTTGTAGGCGATTTTACTTTAGGTCAACCATTATGTCCCAAAATATCCCTTCAAGTCCAGAACCAAAGAGAAACTTCCCCAGTATTTTCAAAGCGGTGCAAACCATTTGGAAACGAGAAAGAAGCATCACCGAGGTCATTATACACATCAGTAATGCTTTGGCTTTAATGATTGTGGGGCATTTATTGTTTACCTATGTGACTTTTGAAAAAATAGAAGTGGTTTTCTCTTCGGTAAATTCCGAAATCCTTTATTATGTCTTGGGAGGCTTTATTGCTCAAATGATTGATGGAGCTTTGGGTATGGCCTATGGAGTTACAGCTACTACCTTTTTGCTTTCAGTGGGTATTTCTCCAGCTGCAGCATCGGCTAGTGTCCATGCTTCCGAAGTATTTACATCGGGTGTTTCGGGTTATATGCACTTAAAATTTGGGAATGTTAATTCCAAACTTTTTAAAACCTTAGTAATTCCAGGTATCATTGGAGCTATTCTTGGTGCTTATGTGATTTCTAGTTTAGAAGATTATGCTGGGTACATCAAGCCAATTGTCTCTATTTACACCTTATTTCTTGGAGCTATCATCATTCGTAAGGCATTGATCAAAAGACAAGAAAAACGCCAATTGAAAAAAGTAGGCCTGTTAGCTCTTTTTGGTGGTTACTTAGATTCCATCGGTGGTGGAGGCTGGGGCCCTATCGTTTCATCTACCTTGATTGCTTCTGGTCGTCATCCCAAATATACCATCGGTAGTGTAAACCTAACCGAGTTTTTTGTATCCTTAGCTTCTTCTTTGACCTTCTTTACGGTCATTGGCTTAGGTTACTGGCAGGTTATCATTGGCTTAATCTTGGGCGGTGTGGTCGCCGCTCCTATTGCAGCCAGGTTGGCCAACAAACTTCCAATCAAATCCATGATGATTTTAGTAGGTATGGTGATTATCATCGTTAGCCTTCGTCAAATTATCCTTGGGGCTGATAAATTCTTTTAGTCGATCAACAAACGCTTTACTAGGGTCTGACCGGCCAGATTTTGCCAACGGACAAACAAGCTTCCTTGATAACCTTTCGGTAATAGAATCGTCTTGGTTTCTTTGGCTTGAATGGACATAGGATTCATCATGACTCTTCCATGCAAATCCAAAAAGCTTAATTCACCTTCTGCTGCACTCATCACAAAAATGGGGCCTTTGCCTGGATTTGGCCAAACTTGTAAGCCATCTTGATTTAGCTGTTCGGCAACAGGGATAGTACTTATATTTTCCAACAACTGAACACCACCTGCACCTAAGCCTAGGGTAAGATCCATCTTCCCATCCCCATTCCAATCGGCAGCACTAGGCCAAACACGTTCTCCAAAATCAGCCGTCCTAGTAAAAGCTGTTGATCGAGTTGCACTTTTTCCATCCATACTGTAGTTGATCAATTGTGCTTTACCCATCCGATTAAAAGCGATGCATTCCATTTTTCCATCCCCATCCACATCCAATATGCTAAGACTTTTTGGAATGAAATTTAGGTCTTGAACCAGATTGGCCCAATTGGGATTGTCCAAAAGCAATGATTTATCTGTTTTGTATTGATACGACCGTATTCTTCCCGACTTTTCCAAAACCAATAAATCCAATGTTCCATCTTGATTCCAATCCACAAACATGGGAGTCTCTCCTACTTGAAGAACGGATATGGGTATTTCTTGCCACTTATTATTTGAAGTATATAAAGCTAATTTGGCTCCCACAAAAGTTTGATATGAAATCAATAATTCTTTCTTTCCATTCCCATCCCAATCCACCACTTGAGGGATAATATCCGTGCCTTGAATTCCGACACTAAAATTACCAAAGTCGCTACTCTTCAAAAGCAAAGAAGCTTGCTGGGCTGTACCTACATTTTCATAATAAGTTAAACTAGCCCGCACACCGCTAGCTCCACGAATACCACTATTTCCAATCAGCAAATCCAAATCTCCATCCCCATCAGCATCCCACCAGAGCGGCGCGGCATTTTCTCCTACATCCAACATTTGATCTTGCATAAAGCCCGAATTCTTTTCCTCCCAAGTAGTACCATTCCACTGATAATAGGCTAATGAGTGTTGGAAATCTTGGCTATACAAAGCATTATCATAGGTATTACTAGATACCAACAAATCTAATTTCCCATCGCCATTCACATCTTGGGGAAAAGCAGAGGCAAAAGCACCTACTTGAACGGGGTTGCCTGTTGGAAAATGGTAATTCAACTGACTGAATTGAGGCTTGGATGCCGTTCCCGTATTGATTAAATGAATGAGATTTTGACAAGAAACATGACCAAACAAGAGATCAGGCAAGCCATTTTTGTTGGGTAACAATGCCAGACTATTCCCTGAATGCATGACTTGATTAGGGCCTTTTACTTGAAAAGGTATGTAGGTCGTGCTGCATGATTTGCCTAAAACAACATCTTCACAATCATTGTGAATAAAGTCGCCCCAACAATCCACCGTTTTCTTAAATTGAATCAATCCTGAACCTTTGCTTGCCACATTTTCATGAAATTCCACATAATGTCCTGCCGGTTCAAAGGCCAGCACATCGATATCTCCATCGCCATCAACATCCCCAATGGCCGGAATATCAGAAGCTGCTACATACAAATTGATTTTCCCCGAAAAACCTTCGGAGTAAACGGGATCAGCCAAAATTTGAAAGGAAACGTTCGCCCCTGGTATATGCTGGTATATTTTCATACCGGCTGGAGCCGAGCAGAATAAATCTTTCTTTCCATCTCCATTATAATCTACTAGATGAAACCAGTTTTCTATTTTGGGAAAATAGGATTCAAATTGAGGGCTATATACCTGGGAAATTTGTCCCGAAGCATCTCTACTCCGCAAAAAAGTGCTCAATTTTTGGCTACTCCGATCAAAAATCACCCAATCTTCTAGTCCATCAGCATTCAAATCCATGCTTTCCACTTGCACGGAATTAAAGCCACCAGCCCATGGATTCGTTAAAAACGATTGATTGACTTTAACGGGGATTTGCGAACTTTGCTTCCACGATGGGACCTGGGCAATAATTTCCGAGCTTAGGAATCCAAAAAATAAGAATACTAAAATTTTCATTCGATATTTGTAAGCCAAAAACCCTGGTAATCTAAATTATGATGAAGACCTCTAATGTAACACTTTTAGAAAGATTTTTACAAGCTAGTGGTGTATCTACGGATACTCGCAAGATAGCTCCAGGTAATCTATTCTTTGCTCTAAAAGGTCCCAATTTTAATGCCAACCAATTGGCAGAAGAAGCATTATCCAAAGGTGCTGCATTTGCCGTCATTGATGATGAAGCTTTTGCTCACATCCCGAACACACTCTTGGTGGAGGATGGATTACAAGCTTTGCAAGATTTAGCCAGACTATACCGTCAAACCTTGCGCATTCCAGTCATTGGATTAACAGGGTCAAATGGTAAAACGACCACCAAAGAATTATTATTTTCTGTTCTGTCTCAAAAATTTCACTGCTTTGCTACTACCGGAAATTTAAATAATCACATCGGTGTTCCTCTGTCCGTTTTGGCCATACAAGCCAACCATGAAATTGCTGTGATCGAAATGGGGGCTAATAAACAAGGGGACATTGAAGAATTGGTTAACATAGCCCAACCGACACATGGATTAATTACCAACATTGGGAAAGCCCATTTAGAAGGTTTTGGAGGTATTGAAGGAATCAAAAAAGGGAAAGGGGAATTGTTCGACTTTCTAGCTCAACATGAGGGAACGGTGTTTTTGCCTTATGACAAAAACGTGGTGCATGACATGCATGCAGAAAGAGTATTTAAAAGTACGATCATTGCCAATGAGGCTTTATATACAGAATTGGTGGAGGCTAAGCCTACGGTGGTTTACCAAACGAAGGATGGCCTACAAGTTCGTAGTCATTTACCAGGCATCTATAATTTTGAAAATATTCAAATGGCATTGGCCGTAGGGAAACATTTTGGTCTAACAGATGAGCAATGTCACGAGGGAATTCGAAGTTATATTCCCACCAACCACCGTTCTCAATACATCCAAATTGGTAGCAACCAAGTATTGATGGATGCTTACAATGCCAATCCATCGTCGATGGCGGCTGCCATCCAACATTTTGCTGAGACAGAAAACAATCCCAAAATTGTTATACTCGGTGATATGTTCGAATTGGGAGATGCTTCTGCGGAAGAACATGCAGCTTTGGGTGCGTTGATAGCCCAACAAGGATTTGATAAAGTCTTATTGGTTGGTCAGCACATGCAACATGCCTTGATTCATTTACCTAAGGCCTATTATTTTCCTGATAAATTTGGCCTTCACAATTGGCTTCAAGATCATCCCATTAAAAACAGTTATTTATTAGTGAAAGGCTCTCGAGGTATTTCATTGGAAAGTGTACTACCTTTTTTGGAATAATATCCTGAGAATTTGAATGTATCTGTTCTATTTAAAATCAACCCATGTCACCCATTAACTGGCAACCTGATTTTCTTGAAAATGAAACCGTTCGACTTACACCTTTAGGTCCGAATGATTTTGAGATATTGTATGCGGTGGCATCAGATCCTTTGATTTGGGAGCAACATCCTAGTTCCGATCGTTATCGAAGAGAAGTATTTCAATTGTTTTTTGATGGAGCAGTCGCTAGTCAAACGGCATTTTTGATACTGGATCCCCAAAGCAATCAAGTGATAGGATCCACGCGCTTTTATGATTTTAAGCCAGAAAATTCCAGCATTTCGATTGGCTTTACCTTCCTTTCTAGAGCCTATTGGGGAGGAAAAACGAATGCCATCTGCAAGAAGCTTTTATTGGATTATGCATTCCAATATGTGGATCAGGTGTATTTTCACATTGGGGCAAACAATATGCGCTCACAACAAGCCATTCAGAAATTGGGTGCAAAGAAAGTAGCAGAAGTGGATTTTGACCATTATGGCAACAAGGTATTACATTTCGAATATGTGATTAAGAAACAGAGCTGGTTTAAAAGCCTGTAAATTTAATAAATATCAAAATAACTTCTATTTAAATTTACCAACCACCAATAAGTAAACTTTCTTCAATAATAATTCAACCAATCAAATCTATTTATACTGATTTTTAGTATCTTAAATCAAAACCTTTAAATATGACAATTGAAGACAAAATTTCAAATGCGTTAAAAAATGTAATTACTCACGGGTGGAACCGACTAGATTTGAAGAATTGTGGACTTTCTGAAATTCCTGAAATAATTTTTGAAAATTGCCCTGACCTCGTAATTATAGATTTAAGTAATGATGATTTCTCTGAAACTAAAAATCAGATTACTAAAATTCCTAAATCAATAAAAAAATTAAAAAAATTAACTCGACTAAATTTATCTAATAATCTTATTTCGGAGATAAGTGAGGATTTGAGTGAATTGTCAAATCTAGTTTATTTGAATTTATCAAATAATAAAATAACTCATTTACCATCTAAAGTTGCGAATCTTCCAAAACTAACTTCTTTATTTCTTGAGGGGAACCCCTTCGACCTTTTACCACCTGAAATTGTAGCAAGAGGAGTTGATTCTATTAGAAATTTCATTCAACAAATGGATGTGCCAGAATACCTATATGAAGCAAAATTAGTAATTGTGGGAGAAGGTAGGGTAGGAAAAACTTGCCTTTCTAAAGGTTTGATGGATGATGAATATGAATTAGAAGATGAAATTAGTACCGAAGGAATAAATATTCAACAATGGATAATTCCAGAAGATCAAGTGAAATCAATAAATCCCAGCATTCAGCGCGATTTACAAATTAATGTCTGGGATTTTGGTGGACAAGAAATATATCATTCTACTCACCAATTTTTCCTTACAAAGAGATCAATATACATGATCGTGACGGAATCAAGGAAAGAAGATCGTCATGAAGATTTTTATTATTGGTTAAATATAATAAAGTTACTTGGCGACCAAAGTCCAATAATTATGGTTTTAAATAAAGCCGACCAGACCAATAAAGAAATACCTTTCAAAGAATTTCAAGAGTCATTTCCTAATCTTAAGAAATTATTTAAAGTTAGTTTAAAACAAGAATATAGACTTGATTTTATAAGCTTTAAAAATGAATTAATTGAAATTACCTCTCAATTGCCTCATATTGGAACACCACTACCTAAGGTATGGGTTGATATTAGGTTTGAAATTGAAAAACTTAAACAATCTAATTTAAACTATATTAATCAAGCTCAGTACTTAGATATTTGTAAAATGCATTACAGAGATCACGATGCTGCATTATTCCTAAGTGAATATTTTCATGATTTGGGAGTAATATTGCACTTTCAAAATGATTTCGAATTAAAAGATACAATTTTCTTAAATCATGAATGGGTAACCAAAGGTGTATATAAAATCTTGGATGATAAAACTGTAATTGAACAAAAAGGACGATTTTCCCTAGCTGATATTAATAGAATTTGGTCGGATCATGATTACAGAGAAAAAATGCCTCAACTCTTGTGCTTAATGAGAAACAAAAAATTTGACCTATGTTTTGAGTTAGAAAATGGTGATTATTTAGTTCCGAGATTACTTCCAGTAGACGAAATAGACATTGAATGGATTCCTGAAAATGAATTAATTATGTTTGAATTAAGGTATAAGTTTATGCCTAAAGGTATTCTTTCTAGGTTAATCGTTAAAATGCACCGTGATATTTATGACAATAAATATTGGAGATATGGAGTATTATTAAAATATGAAAATACCTATGCATTAATCCGTGAAAAATATTTCGAAAGTAAAATTACAATTTTATTATCAGGCGATAATAAAAAGGATTTTCTAGCCATCATTAGAAAAAACTTACTTGAAATAAATAAAGATTTTCAAAGACTAAAGGTAGATGAAATGATACATTGTAACTGTGATGAATGTTACAGTTCTGAAAATCCATTTTTCTATTCTTATGATTTACTTAGAAGGTGTGAAGCAACAAATATACAAAAAGTCATGTGTCACCATAGTTTGACAATGGTTTTTGTAAGTAGTTTGGTAACAGATATTTCTAGAGATCGTTTATCTGAAGAAAAAATAATTTATTGTGAAAACAAAAATTCTCAGTACTTGAATGACTTAGAATTAGCTAATGTATCTTTCATTTCAGAAAAAGATGCAAGTGGAGTATTTAGCCAAACAAAAGCAAGTATAGGCAAATATGGTTTAAGAGATCGAGATTTTCTACTTGATTCTGAAATTATTAGATTAAGAAGTAAATATCCTAATTATTATATATTGAATTACTATTGCTTTGAAAACTATTTATATCATCCATCAAATGTTGCTGAGTTAGGTATTAACAACTTGAGTATTTCAGAATATACTACTGAAATTACTAGACAGAAAAATCAAAATAAAAACCACATTATTTCAATTTATAAACAAGCCAGGTCTTCATATTATGAATTAAAAATTGCGACAGAAAAAATTATAGATAAACCCAATGAAAATGAAATTATCGAATATTTAAATTCGGATAATATTGAAATATTTTTTAAAGCATTTAGTACTAAAGATCATTTGAATAAAGATTTCATTGATAAATATGGTATTAAGCCTAAAGAACTAGCTTCAACTGAGTGGTTTAAAAAACAAATTCTAGAAATAATTGACCCCAAATAATCAAAGATTAAACGACTTCAAATACACAATTTTATATTATGATATTTGAAGGGACAATAATTCAAAAAAAGATTTTTCACTATTATTGTTTGTATGTTACCAATTCTTGTTAATAATTTAACAAGAATTGCATGTTAGTAAGAAGAAAACTAACATTTGGGAAAACAAAATGAGCTCAAAACAAATTATTATACTTAAATAGACATAATACTCCACTCATTTCAAACTATTTAAAAGGGCTTCAAAACCTATTTATTCCTTTTGAGTTCCATTAAATAACTAACATTTCCTCTTTATCAAAAAAAGAACTAATTTTGCACTTTATTAAGAAAATTCAATTCAACATCATACACAATGGCATCACAATCCGGTACTTACGTACCATTTAAAGTTAAAGACATTGCATTGGCCGACTGGGGTCGTAAAGAGATTCAATTAGCAGAAGCAGAAATGCCAGGATTAATGGCTTTACGTGCTGAATTTGGAAAAGCTCAACCTTTAAAAGGAGCGCGCATCGCAGGATGTTTGCACATGACTATCCAAACAGCGGTTTTGATTGAAACATTAACTGCTTTAGGAGCGGAAGTTACTTGGTCATCATGTAACATTTTCTCTACACAAGATCACGCAGCAGCGGCTATTGCAGCAGCGGGTATCCCTGTTTATGCTTGGAAAGGTATGAACGAAGAAGAGTTCAACTGGTGTATTGAGCAAACATTGTTTTTCGGAGAAGAAAAACAACCATTGAACATGATTTTGGATGATGGTGGTGATTTAACCAACATGGTATTTGATGATTATCCAGAATTAATCCCTGGTATCAAAGGACTTTCTGAGGAAACAACTACGGGTGTTCACCGTCTATATGAGCGTATGAAAAATGGTACTTTATTCTTACCAGCGATCAACGTGAACGACTCAGTAACAAAATCTAAATTTGATAATAAATACGGCTGTAAAGAGTCATTAGTCGATGCGATTCGTCGTGCTACCGACTTAATGTTAGCTGGTAAAGTGGCAGTTGTAGCAGGATATGGTGACGTAGGAAAAGGTAGTGCAGAATCATTACGTGGTGCAGGTTGCCGTGTATTGGTTACTGAAATTGACCCAATCTGTGCATTGCAAGCTGCTATGGACGGTTTTGAGGTTGTAACGATGGATGAAGCTGCTAGTCGTGCTAACATCTTTGTAACGGCAACGGGTAACGTGAAAATCATTCGTGATCGTCACTTCAAAGCGATGAAGGATAAGGCTATTGTTTGTAACATTGGTCACTTTGACAATGAAATTGACATGGCTTGGTTAAATGATAACTACGGTGCATCAAAAGACCAAATCAAACCACAGGTTGACATGTATACGATTGATGGCAAAAACATCATCGTTTTAGCTGAAGGACGTTTGGTAAACTTAGGTTGTGCGATGGGTCACCCATCTTTTGTGATGTCGAACTCATTCTGTAATCAAACTTTAGCTCAATTAGAGCTTTGGGCTAACTCAGCGAATTACGAGAACAAAGTATACATTCTTCCTAAGCATTTGGATGAGAAAGTAGCTTTCTTACACTTGGCACACATTGGTGCTAAATTGGAGAAATTAGAGAAAGATCAAGCGGAATACATTGGTGTACCACAAAATGGTCCATTCAAACCAGAGCATTACCGTTACTAGTCTTTTTTGAGATTATATTTCAAAAGCCACCTTCGCAAGAGGGTGGCTTTTTTGCTTTCAAGTGATTCTTGGGCTACTTTTACTTTTAAACTTCCCATGACCAATGACTGAATATCCCAATCCGGACTATTATTTTAAAGTGGAGTATGGAAAACTTGAGATGTCTTTTCTGGAGATTAATGGTTTAGATGCTACATCAAATGGCACGAAAGCTTCTAATATTGAACTAAGAAAAGGCCTTTGCCCCAATAACAGTTTATTTGAAAGCTTGATATTGTCGAATTTCAGTAGAGGTTTAGACAAAAAAATACACGTAAAAACGCTCAAGATTACATTAATGAATACCAATAGAGAGGCTATCCGTATTTGGAAATGTAAAGATTCTTATCCTATAACATGTAATATATCAAATTATGAAACAGAATCAGGCTATTGTGTCATTGATAGACTAATATTTGTCTATACTTACTTGACACGTAAGCTTTAATGTATAGATTTTGACATCTAAATTTTAAAATTCAACATGCTAAAGAAACTTTCCTTTCTATTACTATTTTCATTTAGCCTCTCCGCCCAAAAATTCAGTCATGCGGATAGTCTAAGGGGCAGTTTGAGGCCTGCGCGTACTTCCTATGATGTGCTCCACTATGATTTGAAAGTGAAGGTCGACCCCGAGAAAACCTACATCACAGGCTCCAATATCATCCAGTTTGTGGTGAAAGAAAAGACTAAGCAAATCCAAGTAGATCTGTTCTCCAACTTGACCATTGACCAAATTGTATTTGAAAACAAAGCCCTAACATACCGTCGAGATGGCAATGCTCTTTTCATCGATTTTCCTCGAGTTTTATTAGTCAAACAAAAACATCAGATTCAAATTTCCTACCAAGGTCAACCGCGCAAGGCTGTTCGCCCACCTTGGGATGGTGGTTTTTCTTGGACCAAAGACCCCGCAGGTAAACCTTGGGTAACCGTATCTTGTGAAGGCCTAGGTGCCTCAGCTTGGTGGCCTTGCAAGGATCATCCAGGAGATGAACCTGAATCCATGGATATTCGTATCGAGGCCCCAAAAGGCCTAATGGCAGTTTCTAATGGTAATCTAGTAGCCAGCACACCCACACCATTCGGTACAGAATACCATTGGAAAGTGCAATACCCCATCAATACCTACAATGTTTCTGTTAACATTGCCGACTATGCCCATTGGTCAGAAAAGATGATTCAATTGAATGGCAAGCCCTTGGATTTGGATTATTATGTCCTACAAAGCAATGCTGAAATAGCTAAAAAACATTTCCAGCAGAGTCAAGAAATGCTGCGCATCTTTGAAAAGTACTTTGGTCCCTACCCTTTCCCTAAAGATGGCTATGCGCTCGTAGAAACGGATTATTGGGGAATGGAGCATCAAAGTGCCGTGGCCTATGGCAATCACTACAAAAACAATGCCTATGGCTTTGATTTCATCATCGTACATGAGTCGGCCCATGAGTGGTTTGGAAATTCCATCTCTTGCACGGATCATGCCGACTTGTGGATTCATGAAGCCTTGGGAACCTATGCTGAAGCCATTTATTTGGAAGAAAAATCAGGTAAGGAGCAGGCTCAGTCCTATTTGAACGGGCAAAAAAACAACATCAAAAATCGCTTCCCCATCATTGGCCCTTATGGTGTCAATTACCAAAGTCCAGATTCTGATATGTATTTCAAAGGTACATGGATGTTTCATACCTTAC
The DNA here is from genome assembly GCF_003143535.1 of Aquirufa nivalisilvae. GTDB lineage: Bacteria > Bacteroidota > Bacteroidia > Cytophagales > Spirosomataceae > Aquirufa > Aquirufa nivalisilvae. The sequence continues at coordinate 1,076,908 of NZ_CP029346.1, read as the reverse complement.
GGTCCATCGTGGCAGATGATAAGCTTTGGTTCAGCACCATCAAAGACTTTTGTTTAACCTTCTACCATAAAAATACGAATGCCGAGGAAGTGCTTAATTTCTTTGAAAAGAAGTTGAATCGAAATGTCAAAGCCATCATGTCCTATTACCTGAATCGGGCAGATATTCCTACATTGGTATACCAATTGAAGGAAGCTAACGGAGTGTATACTTTACGCTACAAATGGAAAAATGTACCTGGGGAAATTGACTTACCCATTGAAATAAAACATAAGGAAGGATTGGGTGAACGAATCCATCCGACAGACACTTGGCAACAAATAAAGCTAACCGAAGCACCCGAATGGGACTTTGAGCATTTTTTATTCCAAGTAGAAAAGCAAATTTAATCGGGGAATTCTGAACAAAAACCGCTATTTTTGCGGTCAATATTTAATAGCATCTTATGAAATTTGGCGTAGTAGTATTTCCTGGTTCCAATTGCGATGATGATACCGTTGGGGTCATTGAAAGTTTAGGTCATCAAGCTGTGAAGCTTTGGCATAAAGAAACCAGTCTTCAAAACTGTGATTTCATCATTTTACCGGGTGGATTCTCGTATGGCGACTACTTACGTTCAGGTGCCATTGCCCGCTTTTCTCCGATCATGGACAATGTGATTAAACATGCTAATGATGGTGGATATTTGATGGGTATTTGCAACGGGTTTCAAGTATTAGTAGAGGCACACTTGTTGCCAGGAGTTTTATTGAGAAACAATTCTCAAAAATTCATCTCAAAGAACATCTATCTAAAGGCCGCCACAAATCAATCCTTGATTACACAGTCATTGGATCTCAACAAAGCATATAAAGTGCCTATCGCCCATGCGGAAGGACGTTATTTCGCGGATGAAAAGACATTGGAAGATTTAAAAGCCAATGATCAAATCTTATTCTACTATTGTGATGAAAATGGCCAAGTAAATGATGTAGCTAACCCTAACGGCAGTTTATTTAACATCGCAGGTATTTGCAATGCAGGTCGTAATGTGATCGGTATGATGCCTCACCCTGAGCGCGCAGCTGATCCAGATTTAGCTAATATCGATGGCTTGGAGATTTTGAAGCAGCTAGTCTTATAATGGATGAATTGTAAAATATAAATGATATCAAAAAAGCCCTGAATTTCAGGGCTTTTTTACTTTTCTGTATAGGGTAATTCTTCTATTCTAAATCACTTACCATTCACAATTCATCATTTACAATTTACAATTTACCTAAGGTCATTCACCTCCACCCCAGGATATTGCTTTTTATCAAAAGTGAAAAACTTATCTTCCAAAGATTTGGATTCAATTTTCAGCACTTTAAAGTTCTGTTTCTTCCCCGCTTTATTGATAATAGTCCATTCTTTAACTGCATGATCACCTTTGTTAATTTTAATGCTGATTTTCTGCATTTGTGCATTTTTAGACGTAGGCACCAATTCTACGGTGGCAATAGATCCTGCCTCACCAGCTAAAGAGATTTTATAGGCTTTTTTATCAAAAGAATAAATCTTAGCTGGATTCAAATCATTATCTGCCGGATCAAAGGCCGATACGTTCACCTCATTGATTTCTTTAATGTAAGTGGATACTTCCTTACCATTGTTGAAAATCTCTTGTCCAGCGGTCTTTAAACGAAATTTAGTTCCTTTTACCGAAATGGATCCATTCATGGGTGCACCTCCATCGGTAGCATATGAAAAGCTCGCCGCAAAAGAAGACATAGCTTTGTACTTTTTTTGCATCCCATCGATGTAACTAATGGCTTTAGTGGCTTGCGCAAAACTGATGGTACTCATACATACTCCGGCAATAATAGCAATAATTTTCTTCATGGTTATGTTATAAATTTCTCAAAATCTCTTCTAATTCTGTTTCACTTTTTACTAGCACATCACGGGCCTTGGAACCTCCAAATGAACCTACTATACCGGCAGCTTCTAACTGATCTATCAACCTACCTGCGCGATTATAGCCCAATTTCAATTTACGTTGTATCAAAGATGTTGACCCTTGCTGATGCATCACCACCAATCGAGCAGCTTCATCAAAAAAGGAATCACGATTACTCAAATCCATATCGCCACGCTCTTGGCCACCCGTTTCCTCCGAATCTGGCTCAGGTAACAAATACGCCGAAGCATAGCCCTGCTGATTACCAATGAACTCACAAATTTCTTCTACCTCTGGCGTATCCACAAAAGCACACTGTAAGCGTATCACCTCAGAACCCATGGATAATAACATATCTCCTTGACCGACCAATTGATCCGCTCCACCCGCATCCAAAATCGTTCTGGAGTCGATTTTCGACATCACCTTAAAGGATAAACGAGCAGGGAAGTTGGCCTTAATAGTACCAGTAATAACGTTCACCGATGGACGCTGAGTAGCCACGACCAAGTGTATACCAATAGCACGAGCTAACTGGGCCAAACGTGCAATAGGATGCTCTACCTCTTTTCCTGCGGTCAACATCAAGTCGGCCAACTCATCAATCACCAACACGATGTAGGGCATGAAGTCATGATCATTCGGATTCAAACGACGATTGATGAACTTCTGATTGTATTCTTTGATATTCCGACAGCCTGCATCTTTCAACTTATCATAACGCAAGTCCATTTCCTTACACAAGGAATTTAAGGTACTAACCACCTTTTTGGTATCCGTAATAATGGCCTCTTCAGAATCAGGAAGGCAAGCCAAGAAATGTCTTTCTAGCTTATTGAATAAAGATAATTCAACCTTCTTTGGATCTACCAGCACAAACTTCAATGTAGCTGGATGCTTCTTATAGATCAGTGAAGTTAATAACATATTTAAACCAACCGACTTCCCTTGTCCAGTAGCACCCGCCATCAATAAGTGAGGCATTTTGGCTAAATCAGCCACAAAAATCTCATTAGAAATGGTTTTACCCAAGGTGACAGGCAGGTCAAAGTTCGACTTTTGGAATTTCTCAGAGCCAATCACCGCACGCACAGGTACCATTTCACGGTTCTTATTCGCTACTTCAATACCAATGGTATTCTTTCCTGGCATTTGACCGATAATACGAACACCCATCGCTGCCAAAGAAAGAGACAAATCATCTTCCAAAGAAGTAATTTTACTGACACGAACTCCTGCTTTGGGAACAATCTCATACAAGGTTACCGTTGGTCCAATCGTCGCCTCAATCTTGGATATTCCAATGCCATAATACTGAAGTGTCTCCACGATTTTCTCCTTGTTCTCTTTCAGCTCATCCATGGTTACTTGAGTTGTCTGATTTTTCACATCATACTCCTTCAGTAAATCCAAGGTTGGGTATTGGTACTTAGGTAAATCGGCCGTAGGATCATATAATCCAAACTGCGCCACTAGATCATTGGCTTTGGTTTCAGTGGTCAGTTCTTCCACCTCTTCCACAGGTGCATTAGGATCAACTTCTGCCACTTTATAGGTAAAAGTTAAATCTTCTTCTACAGGAACTTCTGGGACATCCTGAGTAGCTAATTCCTCATCTAAGTCCAATTCTTCTACATCTGAGTTCACCTTTAATGGAGGAACGATGGGTCTAAATTTCTCCAGATCATCATTATCCACATGAATGCTTGGATCTTCATCAAATAAATCTTCTTCAAAAAGTGCATCTTCCCCATTAGGAACCAAAGGCATTTGTGCTGCCTCGTCTGCGCTTGGTGCATCTGGCACAGCGGATGCTTTAGGCTTAGGATTTAATTGGTAGAATAAAATCATGAAGACTAAACCGGCAAACAGTATCACAAAAATAGACATGTAGCCAATCAACTGATGTAGTTTCTCATTCAAGAAAAAACCAACGCCTCCGCCTAATGAATGTGGTAAATCCAATTGATAGGATAAAAAGCCCGCGACCAAACTGCCCCAAATCACATAAAAAAGCACTTGCCAAGATAGGCGATCAACCGAATAAATCTCTTTTCTAAAACCTACTTTTAAGGCTGATAATAAAAACAAAGGAATCAATAAGACTGATGACCAACCAAAGGTTCTAAACAGAAAGAAATGTGCAATTTTGGCCCCTAAAAGCCCTGCCAAGTTTTTCACTGGGATGTCAGAACCTTCTATCACATCCAAGGTGCTCCGCTCTACTTCACTTTGATCCGCTACCCCCATAAAAAAGCTAGAAGCAAAGGCTACGGCCAATAATATACTTGTTAGGAATAGAAAACTAGCGACAATGAGGCGGATTCGGCCCGACAATTCACTCCTCTTTACAGATTCCTTATTGCTATCCTTCTCAAAATTCAGTTGGAGGGTATTGCTAGGACTAGTAATCTTTTTGGCCATAAAGGTGTAGGATGAATGCTTTGTGTAAATTTCGCTTTTTTGATTCGATTTACAAAATCATTTTTATAGTCCGGATTGAATGATTCCTTGATTGATTTTTTTGACTAAACTAGGGCCTTCATAGATAAAACCTGTATAGACTTGAACTAGGCTCGCTCCTGCCCTTAACTTATCCAAAGCATCCTCCGCTGAATGTATCCCCCCTACGCCTATGATGGGTATTTTACCATTGGAATGCTGATGCAAATAGGCAATTACCTCGGTCGAGCGTTGGGTCAAAGGCTTACCACTCAAACCTCCCGTTTCTTGGGTTAAACTCGACTCAGACTGCAATCCTTCTCTGGAAAGCGTCGTATTGGTTGCAATGATTCCTGCCAAATTCGTTTCTTGAACAATTTCCAAGACATCATCCAGTTGCGCATTGGACAAATCAGGGGCGATTTTCAATAAGATAGGTTTGGGACTAGGTTTAAGCGCATTCAAGGCTTGTAAACGACTTAATAATTTCTTGAGTGGTTCTTTTTCTTGTAAATCGCGTAGATTAGGGGTATTGGGTGAACTTACATTCACTACAAAATAATCCACCACATCAAATAAAGCCTCAAATCCTAAGCAATAATCTTCTTCTGCCAATTCATTGGGAGTCACTTTATTTTTTCCCAAATTCCCTCCAACGATAACCTTTGAAGTTCGTTTCGCCAATCGGGCTTTCATGGCATCCAATCCTTCATTATTAAATCCCATGCGATTGATCAAAGCTCCATCTGCAGGTAAACGGAATAATCGTGGCTGAGGATTACCATCCTGAGCTTTAGGTGTAACCGTTCCCACTTCGATAAATCCAAAACCCAAATTGGAAAATTCATCTACCAAAGCAGCATTTTTATCAAATCCTGCTGCCAGTCCAACAGGGTTAGGAAATTGTATACCAAAAACCGTGCGAGTTAATCGAGGATCTTCTAATTGAAACAATGAACGAAAGATGGATTTTACCCCCGGAATCTTCATCATCCAACGTAAACTGTCTGCCACCACGTAATGAGCTTTTTCAGGACTCAACAAAAACAACAGAGGCTTAATGATGGATTGGTATATCATAGAAAGAATTTAATTACCTCAAAAATACAAAAAATGGGTTAGATAGAGGAAACTCTTCCCCATAAAATCCAAATTTTGCCTCCATTTTCAATTTTCTGCTTGCCTCAATTGCTACTCTTAAAAAAAAGGCTAATTTTAACTATCATTCGAAAAATCAAGCATTTAATAATAAACAAAAGCCTATGTTAAGTCGTGTTGCTAACTCCATCTATTGGATGAACCGATACATTGAAAGAGCGGATAATTATGCCCGCTTTATCTCGGTGAATTTCAATCTTGCTTTAGACCTTCCTCCCAACGTTCCTGAACAATGGGAACCGCTCATTGTGGCTACCGCTGACCATTTCAATTTCTTTGAACATTATTCAGAGGCGAGCCGAGAGAACGTATTGCACTACATGACATTTGATATTAAAAATCCCAATTCCATTATATCATGCCTTTACTGTGCTCGTGAAAATGCTCGTACCATTCGGGAAAGTATTTCCAAAGAAATGTGGGAATATGTCAATCAAATCTATTGGAAAGTCAAGGACAAAGTAGAAGGAAGTAAAAACTGGGAAATTTCTCGTTATCAAGGTTTTTTGGAAGAAATTAAATCAGGTAGCCAATTGTTTTATGGCATTGTCGATTCTACCATCACCCGAGGTGAAGCTTGGCATTTTGGACAATTGGGCAAGTTGTTGGAGCGGGCCGACAAGACCACGCGTTTCTTGGATGTGAAATATTTTACACTCCTACCCGATGTCAATGAAATCGGTTCTCCTTTGGACTTATTGCTTTGGTCTGCCGTATTGAAGTCGGTATCGGCATATAACATGTTTCGTCAACAGTATAAGGTCGTTAATCCAACGCACATTGTGGAGTTTTTAATATTAGACAAAAACTTCCCTCGTTCGGTGGTACATTGTTTGAAAGAGGCACAAGCTTCACTTTATGATATCTCGGGTACCTCTTCCGACAATGGGTTTTCCAATCCAGCAGAGAAAAAACTATCCAAACTTCTTTCTGAAGTAGAATTCACAGAGATTGATGACATCTTAAATACAGGTCTCCATCAATATTTAGATAATTTTCAAATCAAAAATAATGAAGTAGGGGAAACGATATTCAATACTTATTTTGACCTTAAACCGGTCAGCTAAGCCTTGGCTTAGTTTAAAATTTGTATTTTTGCGCACATTTTTGATTTGCATCACATGACATTTTGCCTAGGAATTAAGGTTAAAGAAGGTTTAGTAGCTATTGCCGATACTCGCATTACTGCAGGTAACGAAGTTTACTCGAATAAAAAGATTTCTATTCACGAAATACAAAATCACAGCTTATTCATCATGACGGCGGGTTTACGCTCTGTTCGGGATAAAGCGGTCACGTATTTTAATCAAGCCATTGAAAAGGAAGAAGCTACTTATGACTTTATGTTTGAAGCAGCTACCGCCTTTGGTAATATGCTGAAAAAGGTAGCATCGGAAGATCGAGATTCATTAGAAAAAGAAGGGTACCATTTTAATCTCCATGCCCTAGTAGGAGGACAAATGTGCCAAGATAAAGAACACAAGCTCTTTTTGATTTTCCCAGAAGGTAATTGGATAGAAATTAATGAAGGATTGAAATATCAAATCATTGGTAATTCCAATTATGGCAAGCCATTGCTTAACCGCAATTTAACCGCTGAAACATCTTTAAAAGATGCCCTTAAAATGGGTTTTCTTTCCTTTGATGCCACACAGGTAAGCTCCAATGACGTAGATTATCCAATTGATGTGGTGGTCTACGAAAAGAATAGTTTTCATGCCAAAGAGATCCGATTAAGCAAAGAAGACATGCAAAACATTTCGGATGATTGGAACATAGCCTTGCGTAAGTCATTGGAAGGAATCGATGAAAAATGGATGGAAAACCTCATTTCCCTTAGCCCCAAGCCTGCATGATCGCGCACATTCAACACCGTTTGAATTATCGATATAGTGAACTCGTAACACTAGATCCGCATGTCTTGTATTTACATCCTAGGAAGAGCTCCATGCTTTCAGTCAATTCCTTCAGCTTGGATATCCAACCATTGCCTGTTCAAATTTCAAAAAACCTGGACCCCGAAGGAAACATTCAAAACATTTTGTATTTCAAGCAGCCCACGGATCAGCTTAGCATATACATGGAAGCGGTAGTAGAAACCACCGAATTCAATCCATTTGACTTTGTTTACTTCCCATTTGAAAGTCAAAAGCTGCCCCTAATTTACAGCCCTAGCTATCAGCGAACTTTAAGTCCATACCTAGCTCAAGATACTGTAAGTCCAGAAATTGACCTTTGCGCCCAGCAATTAGCCAAAGCTGTACTTTGGGATACTTCCGCCTTTCTTTCGGCGGTCAATGAATTTATATTCCAAAACTTTGCCTACGAAATCCGAGAAGAAGGTGCACCGCATAGTCCTGAAATAACATTACAAAACAGAAAAGGTTCTTGTCGGGATTATGCTGTCTTATTCGCAGCATTATGTCGTGCTATGGGACTAGCAACTCGCTTTGTTTCTGGCTATTACATTGGAGTTGCACCTGTGGATGTACCTAATCAAACACACCATTTACATGCTTGGGTAGAAGTTTATTTACCTGGAGGTGGATGGAGAGGTTATGATCCAACCCAGCATGAAGTAGTCTCAGGCAATCATATTCCATTGGCTGCCTCTTGCCTTCCAGAAGAAATCACACCCGTCTATGGCACTTACCGAGGTATTGCTATTTCTAGTTTAGAAACGGAAGTAAAAATGGAAAGAATCTAGCCCACCAATAATTGGGCCAATAAATAATCAGCGATTAATACGGCAATACAGGAGTTGGTCACTGCAGCAGTACTAGCTTTTCCTACTTCATAGGCCCCGCCTTTGGTATAAAAACCTTGAAAAGAAGCGATAGAAGCTATCAAGAAGGCAAATACCACCGATTTTACCAAAGCAAAAAACATGTAATTCCCTTTGAATTGAAACTGAATACCATGAATGTATTCTTGGGGAGAAATGGCCCCTGTTAACCATCCTGCAATATATCCTCCATAAATTCCTAAGAAACACGCTAGCGTAACTAGCATAGGAAATGTAATAACGGAAGCCAATATTTTAGGTAATACCAAATAAGACTGAGAGTTAATTCCCATCACTTCCAAGGCATCAATTTGCTCGGTAATGCGCATGGTGCCCAATTGGCCCGCGATGCTGGAACCTACTTTACCACTCAATACCACACAAGTGATGGTTGGGCCTAATTCTAATAAAGTTGAATCGCGAACAATCAAACTGATAATATACTGCGGAACAAAAGGATTGTCCATATTGGCAGCCGTTTGAACACAAGTAACTGCCCCTAAAAAGGAAGCCACAATGGTTACAATCAACAAGGAGTTAATCCCAATATCCATACATTCCTGAATCACCAAAGATACATAGACCCTAAATTTCTCAGGATTTGTAAAAAGCTTACCAAGGAAGATTAAATATTTGCCTAATTTTGACATGCGTTGGATTAATTGAGCGCAATAAGATTCAAATATAATGAACAAAACGGTAGTAATCAGCGGAGGTAGTCAGGGAATTGGTAAAGCCTTAGTGAAAAAATTCATTTCGGAGGGTTTTAAGACCTTTACCTGCTCTCGAAAAGCAGCTAGTTTAGCAGCGCTAAGCGAAGAAATAAACAGTCCTTTACTCCATACTTTTGTGGCTGATCTCAGTCAAAAAGATCAAACACAGGCTTTTGCTCAATTTGTGTTAGCACAAAGTGCCCAGGTAGATGTTTTGATCAATAATGCTGGATTTTTCCTTCCTGGACAAATTCAAAATGAGGAAGAAAATGTGTTAGAGCGACAAATTGAGACCAATTTATATTCGGCTTATCATTTGACCAGAGCCTTGTTGCCGAGTTTTCAAGCTCAGCAATCAGGACATATTTTCACCATTTGTTCTACTGCTTCTATCACAGCTTATACCCAAGGTGGCTCGTATTGCATCAGTAAATTTGCGCTCCTAGGTTTCACCAAAGTATTAAGAGAAGAATTAAAGACACAAGGAATCAAAGTGACGGCCATATTGCCGGGTGCTACCTTAACTCCTTCCTGGGATGGAGTCAATTTACCTGCAAGCCGATTTATTCCTGCCGATGATATTGCCTCGACCATTTGGGCTGCTTACCAAATGGCCCCTTCTACCGTATTAGAAGAAATTTTGATTCGTCCACAACTAGGAGATATTGATTTAGACTAATGAAACAAGTATTTAGCGCTACGTATACCTTAGAAGATTTACCCGCAGTGGTAAAAGATTGGTTAGCTATTAGCTCCCAATTCCCTTCTGTTTGTCTATTTCGTGGACAAATGGGGGCTGGAAAGACCACCTTAATCAAAGAATTGGGCAAACAGTTGGGCGTTTTACAATCAGTACAAAGCCCTACCTTTTCCTTGGTCAATGAATACCAAAATGCAGCTGGTGATATCATATACCACTTTGACCTATACCGATTGAAAAATGTTCGAGAAGCTTTGGACATTGGTATTGAAGAATACCTAGATTCTGGTCATCTTTGTTTAATCGAATGGCCAGAGCAAGCCGAAGAATTGTGGGATTTTCCCCACATAGAAATAAATATTAGTACCCAAGATGAAAAGCACCGTCATCTTACAGCAATTTGGCACGAATGATGGAATCTAATCCTTTTCAGGAATTATTAGCACAACAAGGCATCATGCCCATGGAGGCGATGGCATGGACCAAACAAAATGCACGCAGTATTTTGATTGGTATACCTAAGGAACATGCCAAATATGAAAACCGAATTGCTCTTAGTCCACATGCGGTCCAATTATTAGTAGCCAATGGTCATGAAGTAGTGGTGGAAAAATCCGCTGGAGAGCGTTCTGGCTTTTCGGATGCCGATTATTTGTTAGCCGGTGCATCTGTGACAGAAGATACTGCACAAGTTTGGCAATCACCCTTGGTAATTAAAATCAGCCCGCCTAGTGAAAAGGAGATTGAATTAATGAAAGTGGGCAATTGCCTGATATCTTGCGCTTCCTACCATCATTTGACGGTGGAAATCATTGATAAGTTAATTCAAAAGAAAATCTTAGCCATTGGTTTGGAATATGCCGAAGATAATGGAGGCGGATTCCCATTTGTAAAAATCATGGCCGAAATAGCGGGGCAATTAATTTTACCTATTGCTTCAGAAATATTACGTAAGGAACATCAGCCGGGTATTTTATTAGGCAATGTAACAGGAGTTCCACCTTGCAAAATGGTGCTTTTAGGTTCCGGACAAGTAGTAGAGCAAGCTGCTCGTGCGGCCTGGCATGCCGGTATTCAAGTCCAGGTTTTCGATAAAGACATCTATAAATTACAGCGTTTGAAGCAAAGTTTAGGCTTTCCGCTCATCACCCAAGTGATTGATTCGGAAAACTTACCAAAAGCCTTGCAAGAAGCCCAAGTGATTGTAGGTGCTTTACGTTCAGACAATGGCATTACGCCTTGCATTGTAACCGAAGAAATGGTGAGCAAGCTAAAAGAAGGTACGCTAATCATGGATGTTTGCATCGACCAAGGAGGCTGTTTTGAAACATCTTTTACTACCAATTTGGGAAATCCTACATTTACCAAACATGGAGTCATTCATTATTGTGTACCTAATATTCCTTCTCAGGTAAGTCAAACCGCTAGTTTAGCCATCAGCAATCTAATTACTTCTTTTTTACTGAAAGCAGGTAAAACAGGAGGTGTTGAAGAAATGCTCTGGCAAGGTAAATCCTTTATGAAGGGAGTTTATTCCTATAAGGGTTACATTACGCATCCTATGATCGGCAAATTATTTCACAAAGCTGTCAAAGACATCCAATTATTATTACTAAGTAAGAGTTAATATCATGATTGAAGATTATCAAGCCCTTTCCAACGCACCCAACTCCCCTGACTTGAATGGCAAGTACTTGGGTTTAATTTCCAGCGATTTTATCTTGGTTTCTGAACTCTTGAAAGAGGCTTCCTACCAAATCAAGAAAAGAGGCTTTTCCGATTTCCCTGTTTTTGTCACCTCTCAAAGACCGATTGAGATTGGTCAAAAATTGATTGGTGTGAACGAAATGAATGGCAATAAATGGAATTACCATGCTTCCACTTTGGAGGAATTTCTTCAAAGAGGTTTAGTGGCGGAAGAAAACAAAGAGCTATTTGTTCAAAATTACAAAGACATCGAAGAATTCGCCTGCCTTTTCGTGGTTGATGGCCAGTTCACTAATTTTGTATTTATTCCTTTTCCGGAGGAAATGGACAATGTAGAATGAAGAATGGAGAATGTAGAATTAAGAATGAAGTGCTAAAATCTGTTTACAATTTTCATTCAACTACTGCGATATGAGATGAACGTCGAGAATCATTTCCTGAAAAAATTCTACATTCTTCATTCTAAATTCTCCACTCTTTATTCAGCGGATGAAAACTAGCTGTTCGACATGTTCCGTAGGGTCATGTCGAACCCACAATCAGAACTTGATTAAGCATAGAATTTATGGTCTTTCTTTTGTTCAAAAAAAAGAAAGACCATGGTAAGTTAAGTTCTATAAAAAAAATTGTTAAAAAAGTTTATTCAAGTACATTTCTTAGTTAAAAATCTCATTGGTATTTCTTTTTTTTCATAAAAAAAAGAAACAAAAAAAAACAGAAGAAGGACGGTTAATCCCAAGACGAATTCCGCTCCGCGGAACCGATTGTTTCTCCGCTTACGGCTTTAATCTTTGACGCTTACACACATGGCCTATGCGCAAGGTCAAATATCCGCTTGACGCCTCGCTCAAGCTACGTTCCAATCTTTCGTGAGGATTAACCGTTTATTTTGGGATTAATATTAGGATTTAGATATTGGTGATTAGAAAAAAAATCAATAAGCACGAAGTAATTGAGGTATACAATATTCATATTAAATTACGTCATTCAACTACTGCGATATGAGATGAACGTCAAAAATCTTTCCTGAAAAAATTCTACATTCTTCATTCTACATTCTTCATTCCCTTATTAAGCGGATGAAAATCCCTCACCATCTGACTTAAATATGCCCGATCTAAATGGGTATAGATTTCCGTAGTCAAGATAGATTCGTGGCCAAGCATTTCTTGCACAGCACGAAGATCCGCTCCACCTTCAATTAAATGAGTAGCAAAGGAATGTCGGAAAGTATGTGGACTAATGGATTTTTCAATGCCTGCTTTGGCAGCTAAGTCTTTACAAATAATAAAGACCATCACCCGACTCAAAGCCCCTCCTCGCCTATTCAAAAAGACTACATTCAAAGCTTCCTTCTTGACGGGTATTTGTGACCTAACCGATTCTAAATAGATTTTCAAATAACGAAAAGCATCTTTCCCAGCTGGCACCAATCGTTCCTTGTCCCCTTTGCCGCGTACTTTCAAAAATCCAATATCCTCATAGACATCTGTCAGTTTCAAGTGGGTCAACTCAGAAACCCGCATACCGGCACCGTACAACATTTCCAACATAGCCCGATTGCGCACTCCCTCGGGGGTCGACATATCATTTTGTTCCAAAATCAGATTGATTTCGTCAAAAGAGAGTGTATCTGGGAGTTTCCGACCTTGCTGTGGACTCTTAATATGCAAGGTAGGATCTTGCTGAATGCTTCCTTCAAACTGAAGAAAATGAAAAAACGAACGTATACCCGACAAACACCTGGCCTGCGTACTTGCCTCGATGCCCAATCCGTGCAAATCTTTCAAAAATGCCAAGAGATGTGCTTCTTCAACTTCAGCAATGGCTAAGTCATCACCTAAACTGCTAGCCAAATAAGTAGCTAGTTTGCTAACATCCCGTAAGTATGCCTCATGCGAATGGCCCGACAAGCCTCGCTCAATCTTTAAATAGTTTCCAAACGATTGGATTTCCTTTTCCCACATGGGCTTTTTATTGAAACAAACATGTAAATTTAGAAGAATTACGTAATTTTAAACCTTGACGGACGTTTTAAAATCCGAAGATGTAAGCAAAACCCATTGATATGGTACGACAAAAAATATTGATCCTAAATGGTCCCAATTTGAACCTATTAGGAACTAGAGAACCAGAAATTTACGGTCATCAGACCTTTGAACAATACTTAGAAGTACTGAAAGATAAATTCGGGAAGGAATTGGAATTGGAATATTTTCAATCCAATAGTGAAGGCGCCATGATTAGCAAATTACATGAAGTAGGTTTTTCTTATGACGGTATTTTGCTGAATGCAGGCGGATATACGCACACTTCCATTGCATTGGCAGATGCTGTTTCTGCCATTTCAACCCCTGTGATTGAAGTACATATTTCCAATGTTCATGCTCGTGAATCTTTCCGTGCACATTCTTACTTAAGTCCAAAATGCAAAGGAACCATCATTGGTTTTGGATTGAGAAGTTATGATTTAGGCCTATACTCCTTTATTTAACATGCTATCTTTTTACCCTGGTCCTTCCAAAGTCTATCCTCAAACTTTGGGCTTCATTCAAGAAGCGTACGAGCAGGGAATTGTGAGCATCAATCACCGCAGCGCCCGCTTTGAGAGCTTGTTGAAAGAAACCCTTGAAAACTTGCACCAAAAGTGGGACATCCCGGCCGAATACACCATTTATTTCATTTCTTCGGCCACCGAGGCCTGGGAAATCGTGGCTCAATCTCTGATTGAAAAGAAAAGCCTCCATGTGTACAACGGTGCTTTTGGCAAAAAATGGGCTCATTATGTGGAACAAATTATTCCTCAAGCATCAAGCTTGGAATTTGGTTTAAACGAGTCATTATCGGATTTTGCCTCACAAATCTCCGATGAACTAAAGACTACTATTGATACACTTTGCTTAGTTCAAAGTGAAACTTCCAATGGAACTGGGCAAGTCATTTGTCGAAAAGAATTAGGATTCTCTCCAGATTGCCTCATTGCTGTAGATGCCACCTCTTCTATGGGAGGCATTGAGCTACCTTGGTTGGAAGCCGATGTATGGTTAGCCTCATGTCAAAAATGCATGGGAATTCCTGCTGGTTTAGGAGTTTTGATCTGTTCACCCAAAGCGTTGGAAAGAGCTGAAAAACTCAACAGAAAAGATTATTACAATAGCATCATTTTGATGGAGCAAAACAGAAAATTGTTCCAAACGCATTATACACCTAATGTTTTAGGTATTTATTTACTTAATCGCTTAAGTCAAACGCTACCTTCGATTCGAGTAATCCACCAACAAACATGGGAGAAAATGGCCATTTGGGAAGATTTCTGGAAGCATCAATCCTCATTTGAATTTGATTTTTTGGTAGACCAACATGCCCTTAGACTTCCCACCGTGCTTGCTCTAAAAGGCGAATCATCCGAGGTAAATCGCATTTTCCAGTTAGCGGAACAGCATCAAATTGATTTAGGCAAAGGTTATGGCACTTGGAAAAACAATACCTTCCGAATTGCTAATTTCCCCAGCCATACCATAGAAGATATACACTCACTCATACAATTTATACAAGCTTAACATGCACTTCGACCTAAAAGAAATCATTTCATCATCCCTGATTCTGTTTTCTGTCATCGATATCTTGGGGTCTATTCCCATCATTATCGACCTACGAAAGAAAAATGGAAGCATTCATGCTGAACAGGCCACTTTGGTATCAGGTGCCATCATGATTGGCTTCTTTTTTGCAGGAAAGTTTATCTTACATCTATTGGGAGTAGATACGAATTCTTTTGCCGTAGCAGGTGCTTTGATTATCTTTTTGATTGGACTTGAAATGACTTTAGGTAGAAATATTTTCAAAGCTGAGGAAATGCAAGAAGGAACCCACTCCATTGTACCTCTTGCCTTCCCTGTCATTGCTGGAGCTGGAACGATGACTACATTGATTTCCTTAAAATCGCAGTTTGAAGAGGAAAATATCATCATAAGTATCTTGATTAACTTAATCTTCATCTACCTCGTGTTGCGTAGTAGCGTTTGGATAGAAAAGAAATTAGGAAACGTAGGTACTCAAATTTTACGCAAGGTTTTCGGAGTCATCTTAATTGCCATTGCTATTAAAATCATTAAGACCCGATTGTTCTAAGCATGAGTAAAAAACAAAAATACTATGTCATTTGGGCGGGTCATGAAACAGGAATTTTTGATTCTTGGGCTAAGGCTGAAAAGTTAATCAAGAACTTTCCTGGGGCACAATATAAATCTTTTGATAGTCGTGCTGCAGCTGAAGAAGCCTTCAAAAAAAACTATTGGGCCAGTATAGAAACAACTAAAAAATCCAATGTAAAAAAGTCCATTCATTCCCAAGATATCATTATCCCAAGCATCTCAGTAGATGCAGCTTGTTCAGGAAATCCTGGTGTGTTGGAATACCAAGGTGTCAATACCGAAACCAAAGAGGTGCTATTTGCCCAGGGTCCCTATCCAATTGGAACGGTCAATCTTGGAGAATTTTTGGCCATTGTTCATGGCTTGGCCTATTTGAAAAAAATCGACTGTCCATTTCCCTTATATTCCGATTCTAGAACGGCTATAGCTTGGGTTAGAAATAAAGCCATCAAAACCAATTTGGAGCGTAATTCAGAAACGGAAGAACTATTCCAACGCGTAGATAAGGCCATTGCATGGTTAAAAGGCAATTTCTACCAAACGAAAATTTTGAAATGGGAAACAGAACATTGGGGTGAAAATCCAGCGGATTATGGCAGAAAGTAGGTCCATTTTTCAGTTCAAACAATTTCAATTAGCCCACGGTAATCCAGGACTTAAAATCAGTACAGAAGCCTGCCTTTTCGGTGCTTGGATACCCATTAGCAACTCGCTACAAACCTTGGATATCGGTACAGGCTGCGGATTATTGGCACACATGCTTTGTCAAAAATCCCCTGATTTACGAGTAGATGCCCTAGAAATTATTCCCGAAGTGGCTGAATTAGCTCAACAAAATGTAGAACAAAGTCCTTTCAAAGAGCACATCAGGGTGTTTCAAGGGGATATTAAAACTTTGCATGTCGGCCAACCTTATGACCTTATCATCTGTAATCCACCTTTTTTTAGCAATCATTTAGCTGCTACGGATAGTTCCAAGCAAGCTGCCATCCATGCAGACCATTTGTCTCCCGATGATTTAGCGCAAGCAATCCACCATCATCTGACAGAATTAGGGCATTTTGCTGTCTTATACCCTCCTCATGAAATGGGAATATTCTTACAAGCTGCCGAAAAAAGAGGCTTATTTGCCAATCAGATTGCTCATATTATTCCCAAACCTGGGGCTAAAGTTCTACGACAAATGCTTTGGGGATCTCGACAAAAAATGGATATTTCGGTCGAACAAATTCATATTCGTGATGAACAAGGCAACTACTACCTTGATTTTCAAGAATTATTAAAACCTTACTATTTAATCTTCCCTTAAAATAATAACCAAGCTTTTTGTATTTTTGTCAACATGCAAGATTCTACGCTACAAATTTCCATCGTTGTCCCTCTCTTTAATGAGGCTGAATCACTTCCAGAACTATGTGCTTGGATTGATCGGGTTATGCGAGCCAATCATTTCTCTTACGAAATGATTTTTGTAAACGATGGTAGTCGGGATGAATCCTGGGAAGTTTTGAAATCTTTATCGGTTCAATACCCCAGCCTAAAAGCTAGTTCTTTTGCTCGTAATTATGGTAAATCTGCAGCTTTGCATGAAGGGTTCTCTAAAGCACAAGGATCCGTAGTGATTACCATGGATGCCGACATGCAAGACTCCCCCGACGAGATTCCTGCATTATATCAAATGATTACCCAAGATGGTTTTGATTTAGTCTCAGGTTGGAAACAAAAACGTTTTGATCCCTTGTCTAAAACCATCCCTACCAAATTGTACAATGCCGCTACCAGAGCGCTTTCAGGGGTATATTTACATGATTTCAACTGTGGATTGAAAGCCTATAAATTAGAAGTCATTAAGACCATTCGCCTCTATGGCGAAATGCATCGCTATATTCCCGTTCAGGCGAAGTGGAACGGTTTTTCTAAGATTGGAGAAAAGGTAGTACAGCATCAAGCCAGAAAATATGGCGTAACCAAATTCGGCTTAGAGCGATTCTTGTATGGATTTTTGGATTTACTTTCCATCACTTTTGTACAAACCTTTGGCAAAAGACCCATGCACCTTTTTGGTAGCTTCGGAATCCTATCTTTCTTCTCTGGAAGTATCATCACTTTGTGGCTCATCGGCGAAAAACTTTACAATATCACGCAGCATTTAAAATACCGCAATGTGACGGATAATCCTTTGTTCTTTTTGGCATTGGTAGCCATCATATTAGGCGTTCAGTTATTTTTAGCTGGTTTCATTGGTGAGCTGATGGTCACTAATTCTGACAAAACAACCGATTATCAAATCAAGGAAGAAATATCCTAAATATGAGTACAAAAGACCTTCGTTGGCTGAGTCGCTCGGAACTTCTCATTGGAGAACAAGGCATCCAGCAATTACAAAATGCCCATGTATTGATTGTAGGACTGGGAGGAGTTGGCTCCTTTGCCGCTGAGTTTATTGCTAGAGCGGGTGTAGGAACCATGACCATTGTGGATGGAGACGTAGTAGACCCTACCAATAGAAATCGCCAATTGCCAGCCTTAGCAACTAACCACGGTGTCGCTAAAGTAAAAATCATGGCTGAGCGCTTATTTGCCATCAACCCAGATTTGATCTTGCATGAACATGAGACATTTTTGAGTCCTGAGGCTGCCAAAGAGATTTTAGAAAAAACAAAATACGATTATGTCATGGATTGTATTGATTCGGTCACACCCAAATTGACCCTTTTAAAAACAGCCTATGACCTAGGATTGAACATCGTAAGCTCCATGGGAGCGGGAGGAAAATTAGATCCAACCAAACTCAAAACGGCAGATTTATTGGATACCCGTGAATGTTATTTAGCTTCTTTGGTAAGAAAGCGTATCCGTAAAATGGGTGTTTCACGCGGAATTAAAGCCGTGTATTCACAGGAAAAAGTAAAAGATGAATCGCTTATTTTAACGGATGGTTCCAACTTCAAGAAGTCTGCATACGGTACCATTTCCTATCTTCCTGCAGCTTTTGGAGGTGTTTGCGCATCTGTCGTGATTCGCGACTTATTGAATGAGCCTATTCCTATGGAAAAAAAGCCCAAGGCCTTCATAAAAATGGAGCAAAAAAACAAACAAAAGAAATGATCAAAATAGGTGTTATCAATGTTTCTGACCGCGCAAGTGCAGGTATCTATGAAGATATCCCGGGTAAGGCTGTCGTAGAATTGCTTAAGGAATATTTGATTTCTGATTTTGAAGTAGTTTATGCGGTCATTCCTGATGAACAAGTCTTATTGGAGCAAACCATGTGCCAAATGGCCGATGAAGCGGAGGCATGTCTGATTATTACTACGGGTGGAACGGGCCCAGCGCTACGGGATGTTACTCCAGAAGCTACGGAAGCTGTATGTCAAAAGATGATGCCAGGTTTTGGAGAATTGATGCGTCAAGTAAGCCTACAATACGTCACTACAGCCATATTAAGTCGCCAAACTGCGGGTATTCGTGGGAAATCATTGATTGTCAATTTACCTGGAAAACCCAAAGCTATTCGCCAGTGCCTAGAAGCTATATTTCCAGCTATACCTTATTGCATTGATTTGATTGGTGGCCCATTTTTAGTGTGCAATGAAGCCAATATGAAAGCCTTCCGTCCACCCTCTTCCTAATTTTCGTGTTGGATTAATCGTTCGTACAATTGCGCTGTGATTACCCCCCTTTTTCCATCGGCAATGACGTTGTCATCAATTTGAAGTATGGGAACCACCCGTTTGGTACTTCCTGTGGTAAAAACTTCATCCGCCTGCTTAAATGCATCTAAACTTACATCTTGTACCTTAACTTCCATGAAGGAAGATGCCAAATCGATTACGTGTTTTCGAGTAATTCCTTCCAAGATATGTTGAGCTGGAGTATATAAAACCCCATCCTTCACACAAAACAAATTGCTTCTGGATGATTCAGAAACACCATGTGCTTGGGTATAATAAATCAAATCATCAAAACCTTGGGATTTGATTTCACTCCAATTTCGGATGGCATAGGCATAGTTCAAGGATTTAATATCCGCCATTTCACGGACATAATTTCTACTTGCCAATTTCATCCCATGGATAGGATCCATGAATTGAAATTCATTGGGAATAATGAATAATTGACTTCTTCCTTGAGGTTCAAAACCATTGGAAGAATCTCCGCCCGTAAGAACCATTTTGATACCTAAGCAATCTACTTCCGACTTAGCCGCAATCTCATGAATTAAACCAGCTAACTGCTCTTTGCTGTACATATGAGCAATACCCATTTTATCGGCCGAGGCTAAAAAACGGTCTAGGTGATCCGATAGAAAAATAGGTCTACCCTGCATGACCCTAAAAAAATCAAATATGCCAAAGCCTCGTAAAAAACCGACATCTTGAATGCCTACATAAACCTGATCTGGATCTATCCAGTGATGATTATGATAAATTGGATAAACCATTTTCTTGTAATTTCTTAACTAATTGTATGACTTGTCGGGCTTCTATTACATCATGCACCCGCAGGATATGGGCACCTTGTTGTAAGGCCACCGTATGTAAAACCGTTGTTCCATTCAAGGACTCCTCTGGCTTCGTTCCAAGCACTTTTTGTATCATGGATTTTCGGGAAACCCCTACTAACAGCGGCACGCCTAATCGAGTAAATTGATGTAATTGAGCCATCAATTGATAATTTTGGTCCAAAGATTTAGAGAAACCAAAGCCTGGATCTAGCACTACATCTTTGGCTCCCAGCACCCTCAAAGCCTGTATTTTTTTTGCCATGTCTAACCAGACATCTTCCACCACATATTCATAATCAGGCACTTGATGTACTTGTGAAAATGCACCCACACTGTGCGTTAAAATATAAGGAACTTGATTTTCGGATACCCATTCAAATATCCCTTCATCCATTTGCCCGCCACCTACATCATTGAACCAATCTGCCCCAGCTTGAATGGCGGCCTTTGCCACCGACAGACGGTAAGTATCCACAGATAAACAGATGTGAGGAAAGGCTTTACTTAATGCTTCCATTACTGGGATTACGCGATCTTGCTCTTCCTGAGCAGAAACGGCCTTAGCATCTGGTCGGGTAGAATGCCCACCTACATCCAAGATGCTGGCTCCTTCCTCAATCATTTGAGCAGCTAAAGCTAAACATTCATCGATCACAGTCACCCGGCTAGCAGAAAAAAATGAATCCGGCGTAGCATTCAATATACCCATGATTTGGGGTATCTGAAGATCAATCAATCCCGACTTATATCGAATTGTTTGAAAAGATGGAAAAAGAGCTTCCAAATGAGCTGAAATTTAGGATAATTTAAATATTTTTGTAGTCTGAAAAAAAAGAGATTTGTAAACTAATCCTCTCCTATGAACAGGGACAATGCGCCTTCCCAAACTGAAATCGAATATCGACAAGTAATTTCACACTGCAAAGCCTTGTTTGATAAAAAAAACAAAGATTACGGTACTTCTTGGCGAATTTTACGATTACCTAGTTTAACAGATCAAATTTTTATAAAAGCGCAGCGTATACGCAGCATTCAAGAAAAAGGAGAGCAAAAAATTCAAGATGGTATTGAAGGTGAATTCATTGGAATCATCAACTACTGCATCATTGCCTTAATTCAAAAGTCGCTCGAAAATTCTGAACAAATGGAGTTTTCTGCGGATGAATTAAGTCGATTTTACGATTATCAAGTAGAAACCACCTTGGAACTTTTACGCAATAAAAATCATGATTACGGTGAGGCTTGGCGCGACATGCGTGTGAGTAGCATGACAGATCTAATCTTAATGAAGATTTTCCGCACAAAACAGATCGAAAATAATCAGGGTGTTACCCTCGTTTCCGAAGGTGTAGAAGCCAATTACCAAGACATGCTGAATTACGCAGTCTTCTGTTTGATCAAAATCAAGGAAGAACAAATGCAAATCCAACAACAATAATCCACCAATAATATGCGGCAATACAGTCGAATCGCTACTTTTTTATTGGTATTTATCTTCCTCTTTTCAGGTCTAATCAAACTGAATGACCCAATTGGAACCCAACTGAAATTGGAAGAATATTTCGATGTATTTTCTCAAGATTTTCCAGCGATGGAAGGCTTTTGGAAATTTTGGATTCCCTTTGCTCTACCCCTTTCCATCTTATTAAGTAGCATGGAAATTGTCTTGGGAATCGCTCTCTGGGCAAACTACCGAACAAAACAGGTGCTTTGGACGTTTTTAGGCCTATTGGGATTCTTTGGTTTCTTAACTTTTTATTCGGCTTATTTCAACAAAGTAACGGATTGCGGATGTTTCGGTGAGACGATCAAACTGACTCCTTGGACTTCTTTCTTCAAAGATGTATTCTTATTTGTTTTGGCTCTTAGTTTATTATTTACTGACAAAATTAAGTCTTTCAATAAGAATCTAAGCCCAGTCATCATTAGTGCTATTATAAGCGTTACTTTAGGTATTTATTGTTATTTCTATTTACCTATCCACGATGGCTTACCTTATGCCATTGGTGATAATATTCCACAAAACATGAAGTCTAGGGAAGCCATGCGCTTTTCTTATGTTTACAAAATCAATGGTAAAGAAGAGACATTAACCGAAATGCCTACGGACACGCAAGCCGTATTTGTTTCCATGCAAGCCTTGAATGAGAAAGAAGCTCGCCCATTGATTACCGACTACCGGATTTGGATAGATAATGATTCTATCGATTATACAGCTGAGAGTTTCAAGGGTAAAAAACTGATGGTCATCATTCCTAATGTACACCATTCGCATTTGGATGCTTTAAAACAAATTGCTCTATTGGCCAATGAAGCCAGTAAAAAAGGTATTGAGGTTTGGTTATTGAGTGCTTCTTCTGATGAAGAAGTGAATAGCATCCGACATGAGTATCAATTGAATTTCCCGGCCATGTCCGTGGATACCAAAGTATTAAAAACCATCATTCGTTCTAGCCCAGGTCTTTGGTTGCTTAACCAAGGAACTGTTCGTGGTAAATGGTCTGCCTACCACCTACCTAGCATCGAAGACATAGACCAACGTTTAATAACAACAGATTAAGAATGAAAAATATTTATTTAATAGGAATGCCCTCCTCGGGTAAAAGTACTCTTGGGAAAGAATTAGCGAAAAACTTAGGATTTAGTTTTACGGATATGGACAAGCTGATTGAAACAAGGGAACAAAAAACTATTTCTGAAATTTTTTCGACCCAAGGTGAGGCGCATTTCCGTGAATTAGAACGCAAGACTTTGCATGGTTTCCAACCCGATCAATCCATGGTCATTGCTACAGGTGGTGGAGTACCTTGCTTTTTTGATAACATGGATTACATGAAAAAACATGGTATCAGTGTTTTCTTAAATGTGGAGTTGAATGACTTAGCCAAGAGATTGTACAAAGCGCAAGGTAATAACCGTCCGCTTTTAGATAAAAGTCAAAGTGAAGAGGCGGTGATTGCCACCATCAAAAAGACTTTTGAGGAAAGACTTCCTTTTTACAAACAAGCTGATATTCAGGTAGATGGAGAAATTAGTGTCAATCAATTGTTGTGGTTGATTGAGTCTTATGTTCCCGTTCAATAATTAAAATAAGATTCCCCCTCCTAATACAAACTGCAGGTTATTTTTGGTCAACATGGCCGATGAATAATCTGCAGCATTTTTTAAGCTATATGGGGTAAATCCATCTTTTGCAGTACGCTGAACGGCTGTCAAATCGATATAAAAAGAGGATGTACGATAGCCAATCCCTCCCGATATTTGTAGGCTATTACGATCAATACCATCGTAAGTACTAGAATAACCACTACCAAACTGAGCTACTCCAGCGCGTATATTCCAATTTGTTGTTACACGAATTTCTGTTCCTACTTTAATGTTCAAAGCCGATTCAAAATTTCGTTTGATTTGTCCGTTGTGCTTATCTTGAAACTGTTGATTGGTCGATGAATTTAATTCACTGGATGAGACGCGCATACCTGGGTAATTCACATAAGCCAAATCCAAACTCAGAAAGCCTCTTTTTCCAAAGAAATAAGCCAATCCTCCCGATAAAGTCATAGGAGTAGTCAATTGGTAGGTAAACTCATTGGGAGTTACATAAACAGGTTTTACTTTCGTAATGATAATAGGTACCCCATTGGAATCATAAGATGGGATGCCGTTGACGGTCGGACTAATACGCGCATCGTATCGTTCATTCACTTGATCAAAATAGGCAGGGCTTTGGAAATTAAATGCCACTCTCAAATTAGGACTCCATTTATAAATCATACCCAAGGATAATGATATCCCCGATCCATTGGTCACTAAATTTTCTCGGTAATTCATCGCAGCCACATAGCGTCCGCCTACATATTCCTCTGTCCAATTGCTCGTTGTTGTTGAAGTAATTTTCGAAAACTGCAAGCCTGCACCAATGTACAATTTGTCCATGTAAGAAGCCCCATAACTAAAATTCCAACTGCTCAAAGCTCCAGAATTCACTACTTCTCCTACTTGAGAGGTTGGCAAATTAGGTTCATACCTAGAAAAAGGCACTCCACCATTGGTTGGGTTAGGATCAATCAAATAAGCCTGATAAGCCGCCGCTTCTGGGCTATCTGCATAATTACTAGCTGGACTATATTCACCGTCCAAACTAGCCCCAGTGGCATTTTTATCATTTGCTTTTTCAATGAATGAATCTAGTAATGACGATCTATTATTGGTACCTGTTACATACACTGGTTGAGTATATACCACTTGTCTGGAATAACTTATCCCAAATGCACCATGCCATTTGTTATAAGAACTAGGATCTCCTGCCAACACCAAACCTAAACTTGGTAAATGAAACAAGGCATCTGTTTGCTTGGCACTTATTCCTAGATAATTGGAGCTAGTGGATGAATTTTGTTGTGCCATACTCAAATGCACCTCCGAACGATTGTAGAATCCCAAACCTGCAGGATTAGCTGCAATGGAACTAACATCAGCCCCTAATACACTATAAGTTCCTCCCAAGGCCTGCATACGAGCTGTTCCCGTAGCGTAGGTAGTAGAGAAGTATTTAGCCAAATTCGCATAACTGTATATTTGTCCAAACACAAGATTAGGCAAACACAATCCTAAAGCGATTGTTACAATGTACTTTTTCATAAGATCAAATATTACCTAGGTCCACGTGAACTTCCTCCACCACCACCTCCACCACTGGAGCTTCCGCCTCCTCCATAAGATCCCCCTCCTGAATTATAAGAAGGTCTAGAGAAGCTTTCCACTTGACGAGATTGGGATGGTTCTGCATAACGGTATTCCACATTACTGTTTCTTCTAGGTGCTGCCGAACGCTCATAGCTTTGAGTACCTGCCGAACGATTGGAATAGGTACTTGGTTGATTAGAACCTTGACTATTGTAATAGTTATTACCGCTTCTAGGTGTATTAGAGAAGGAATCTCCATAACTACCGCGGTTAGATGAAGCTGCATCTCTTGGGCCATAATTCACCTTGCGTGGAGGATCTACCGTGGTATTATTGTAATTGTAACCACTAGAACCTAATGAATTATAATAGTTGTAATTATTATACACTACCCCACCAAAATTACGGTATGGATTGTAGAATGACCATGGATTATAAAATGGATCATAGTAACGATAAGAGTTAAATCCATATACCGAGCCAAAACCAAAGGAGGAGCCATAGTAGAATGGATCATACATCATACCATAGGCTGAGTAATAAGGATTCATCATCATATTATAGGAACTCAATGGTGAATACCAGCGAGATCCGAATCCATATCCAAAACTAATCATGGGATTGACATACCAATTATTCCAAGATGATGCAGTATTGAAACCCGCATTATAACCACTGTTATACACCTGGTTATAGGTATTTGGATTCACACTGTTATTGTAATTATAGACACTTCTTGAGTTTAAATAAGTCGACTGCTCTGCAATACCTTCCTCTTCTTCAATCACAACTGTATTATCATCGAAATTTAGATAATCCGATTTTACTTTTTTAGTTGAAGCCACTGCACGCTGGGGTACATCATACAAATCATCTGAAGCAAATTGCTTCTTGGCAACTTCTCCTGATGGACTGACCTGAATGGTCACACAGCCTTGAAATAAAGCCGCAATACCCAGAAAAGACAAGATAATAAGTTGATTTTTCATGGTCTTAGAGATAAAAGTATAAGCTTAACTAAGGACAATAACGTATCTTTGTCGTTAATCGTTCGTTGATTGAGAATATTAACACAAATAAAACGAATAAATATCTAATTAATTACGCGACAAGCTATTTTTATGAGTAAATCCTTACCCAGCAGAGCTGAAAATTATTCCGAGTGGTATAACGAATTGGTGAAGCGTGCCGACTTAGCTGAAAATTCAGCGGTTCGTGGCTGTATGATCATCAAACCGTATGGCTATTCTATTTGGGAAAAAATGCAAAGAGCCTTGGATGACATGTTCAAAGAAACAGGGCACGTAAACGCTTATTTCCCTCTTTTAATCCCCAAATCCTTCCTTTCTAAAGAAGCTTCACACGTAGAAGGCTTCGCCAAAGAATGTGCTGTGGTTACCCATTACCGACTAAAAAATGATCCGAACGGCCACGGAGTAATCGTGGATCCAGAAGCAAAATTGGAAGAAGAATTAATCATTCGTCCAACATCTGAAACCGTGATTTGGTCTACTTATAAAAACTGGGTGCAATCGTACCGCGACTTGCCTATTTTAATGAATCAATGGGCTAATGTTATGCGTTGGGAAATGCGTACCCGTTTGTTCTTAAGAACTGCTGAATTCCTTTGGCAAGAAGGTCATACGGCCCATGCTACCAAAGAAGAGGCAGTAGTTGAAACAGAACAGATGTTAAATATCTATTCCGAATTTGCTGAAACCTTCATGGCGATGCCCGTGATCAAAGGTCGTAAAACTGCCAATGAGCGTTTTGCAGGTGCCGAAGATACCTATTGCATCGAAGCTATGATGCAAGACGGAAAGGCTTTGCAAGCGGGTACTTCCCACTTTTTGGGACAAAACTTTGCCAAAGCATTTGATGTCAAATTTTTAAATAAAGCGAACCAACAGGAATTTGTTTGGGGAACCTCATGGGGTGTTTCTACTCGCTTGATGGGAGCCTTGATCATGGCACATTCGGACGACCAGGGTTTGGTATTACCTCCGAAATTAGCCCCTATCCAAGTGGTGATTGTACCTATTTATAAAGGAGAAGAGCAATTGAATAACATCAAATCCAAAATTGACCCATTGGTTGCCGCTTTGAAAAAAAGAGGTATATCAGTCAAATTTGATATTTCGGAAAACCAAAGTCCAGGATTTAAGTTTGCCGAATATGAATTAAAAGGTGTGCCTGTGCGCTTGGCAATTGGTAACCGCGATATCGAAAATGGAACCATTGAATTGGCCCGTCGTGATACCCGTGTAAAAACCAATTTGCCATTTGAAGGCATTGAGCAGGTGATTGTGGATACCTTGGATGATATCCAAATCAGCATCTACCAAAAAGCTTTGGGTTTCAGAGCTGCCAATACCTTTGAAGTAAATACTTGGGATGAATTCCTAGTGAAAATAGAAGAAGGCGGATTCTTGTCGGCCCATTGGGATGGAAGTCCTGAGACCGAAGAAAAGATCAAGGAATTGACCAAAGCCACCATTCGTTGTATTCCTTTGGATTCCCAGGAAGAAGCAGGGAAATGCATCCTTACTGGAAACCCATCGAAACAACGTGTAATTTTTGCCCGCGCTTACTAAGACGCAGGAATTAATTTCTTCAATACCTCCAATACCCGATCGATCTCCGATTGGGTATTGTTTTTTGAGAAAGAAAAACGAACAGCAGCACCTGTCGCATTCGGATTCAAGGCCGAAAGAACATGTGATCCAACCGATGTACCACTCGAACAAGCACTACCACCTGAAGCTGAAATTTTCTCAATATCCAATTGAAATAAGAGCATATCGCCATCCACTACTTGAGGAAAACGAACATTGAGCACAGTGTATAAGCTATTTTCAACATCGCCCGATTTACCATTGAATTCCACATTCGGGAAAGTCTTTTTCAATCCCTCGATGAAATAGGACTTCAAACCTTTGATGTAGGCTATGTGCTCCTCCATTTCTTCATAGGCAATAGATAAGGCTTTGGCTAGCCCAATAGCGCCGTAGACATTTTCTGTTCCCCCACGTTGGTTCCGCTCTTGTGCACCACCATGTAAAAGTGGATGGAATTTTGAACCTGCTTTGGCATACAGAAACCCGATGCCCTTAGGACCATGAAATTTATGTGCTGCTCCTACAATGAAGTGAACAGGTAATTGGGACATATCATGACGATAATGGCCCATGGTTTGAACAGTATCCGAATGAAAAATAGCTGCATATTGCTCGCATAGAGCTCCCACAGCATTCAAATCCAATAAATTAGCTATTTCATTATTACCATGCATTAAACTCACTAAAGCGTGAGGATTCTCTTGCAAAAGACGTTCTAAATCAGCTAAATCAATGCTTCCATCGGGAAGCAATTGAACTAATTTAAGATCAACCAAACCTAGTTTCAACCAAGCCTCAGCTGTATGTAAAACGGCATGATGTTCTAATGGCGACGTGATGATGGTCTTTACTCCGCCATATAAAACAGCTGATTGAATAACCGTATTATCCGCCTCTGTTCCACCCGAAGTAAAGAAAATCTCGGACGGAGAAGCGTTCAGTAAAGTCGCAATGGTCTTGCGTGCTCGCTCGATCGCTACTTTGGCTTGTCGGCCGTGAGAGTGAATCGAAGAGGGATTAGCCGTGAAATTTTCAAAATACGGCTGCATTTCTTGCCAAACTACAGGGTCAATGGGCGTAGTAGCTGCATTGTCCAAATAGATGGGCGTGACAGAATTTGACATAAATTTTAAGACTGCGCGATTTTTTCAATCGCATTCATAATTTGTTGAGCAAAAGTGTTGGCTTGTTCTTCCGTAGAAGCTTCGGCATATATGCGAATGATAGGTTCTGTGTTGGATTTGCGCAAATGCACCCATCCATCTGGAAAGTCAATTTTGACTCCATCAATCGTGTTAACATTATATTCTTGATAGGCTTTGGCAATAGAATCGAGAATTAAATCCACGTTCAAATTAGCAGAAAGCTCAATTTTATTCTTTGAAATCACATAGGCTGGATAAGATGCTCTCAAAGCTGAAATCTTCATCCCCGAATTTGCCAAATGTGTTAAAAACAAACCGATACCCACTAAGGCATCACGACCGTAATGCGATTCAGGGAAGATCACACCCCCATTACCTTCTCCACCAATGATGGCCTTTTGAGCCTTCATATGGTTGACCACATTCACTTCACCCACAGCTGCGGCAAAATAATGCCCACCTTTTGACTCAGTCACATCACGTAAAGCACGGGTAGACGACAGATTAGAAACCGTATTTCCTACTTGTTTGGATAGGACATAATCTGCTACGGCCACCAAGGTATATTCTTCTCCAAATGGCGTTCCATCTTCATTAATGAAGCAAAGACGATCCACATCAGGATCCACGACAATCCCTAAGTCATAATTACCTGATTTCATTTTGGCAATCATGTCCGTCAAGTTTTCCGGAAGTGGTTCGGGATTATGAGCAAAATGGCCCGTTGGCTCACCAAAAATCACATCCACATGAGCCGCTCCCAAAGCTTTCAATAGATGAGGTACAACGATACCTCCTGTGGAATTCACCGCATCTACTAAAATCCGGAATTTTGATTGAACAATGGCATTGACATCCACCCATGGAAGGTCAAGCACATGTTGAATATGTTGATCTAAGAAAGTATCATCTTGGGTAATTTTTCCCAATTGAAACACCTCCGAAAACTGAAAATCTTGTTGCTCTGCAATTTGCAATAAAGCCTTCCCATCGGCATCTGAAATAAATTCTCCATCGGAATTCAGTAGCTTCAAAGCATTCCACTGTGCGGGATTATGACTGGCGGTGATAATGATTCCTCCAGCAGCTTTCGTCCAAGGGACAGCTAGTTCAACCGTAGGAGTCGTAGACAAACCGATATCGAGTACATTCCAACCCAAACCAACCAAGGTATTGGCCACTAAAGAAGAAACCATTTCACCTGAAATACGTGCATCACGCCCCAAAACAATGGAATTGGAAGGATGATTGTTGCGACGAAGCCAAGTACCATAAGCCGCGGCAAATGTAACCACATCGATCGGACTTAGGCCTTCACCAGGCTTTCCTCCAATAGTACCACGAATTCCAGAGATTGATTTAATTAAGGCCAAAATGCAAATGTTTTAAAGGTGGAAACGAAAGGTAAATTTACAAATTTGCGACAAGAAATGGGAAGGTTTTATAAATTATGAATTATGGGTTATAAATTATTTATTAGTTAGTAATAGATGAAAGCTCTATCACTAAAATCTAAACCTTAAAACACATTCTACATTCCAGAAGCAAACTCCTGACCCCATTGATGCAAAGAAGCAATACTGGGTAATAGTTTTTCTCCTTTGGGAGTTAGGGTATATTCAACGGTAGGAGGAACTGTGGCAAATACCTCTCGGTTAATAATACCATTGGCTTCCATATTTTTCAATTCCTTGACCAACATACGGGTGTTAATCCCTTCTACCGATCGTTCCAATTCTTTAAAACGCATTTTACCTTTCGATAAAATATAAATAATAGGCATGGACCATTTGCCTCCAATGATGTCCAACACTTCTTTCAAGGAACACGATTTTTCTGAAATACTTAAATTATTTTGTATCATAACTACTTGATTACCTGTATTGCTTTACCTTTGGTTACTACTGTACATTCGTGTAACTACTTTCAAAAGTAAAGTAATGACTTTATGTTTACAAGAAAATAATCAAAAAGCTAAAAAAAATGAAATTACTCGAAGCAATAAAATTAGGTCAACACAATCTAAAAAATAGAATGGCGATGGCACCCATGACCAGGAGTCGGGCTACTGTCGATGGACTTGTTGGCGAATCCACACAGGTATATTATTCCCAACGTGCCAGTGCAGGTTTAATCATCACGGAAGCCATCAACATTTCCAAGCAAGCCTTAGGGAGTCCTTCGACACCAGGGATTTACACGAACGAACAAATAGCCGCATGGAAAAAAGTAACCCACTCGGTACATGAAAAAGGTGGAGTCATTTATGCACAACTATGGCATACAGGGCGTGTGGGACATTCATTGGTAAAAAATGGTGAACTGCCAGTCTCTGCCTCCGCAGTGGCTATTGAAGGTCAACAACATTTTACGATGGAAGGTATGAAAGATTACGAGACACCGAAAGCATTGAGCACGGAAGAGGTGAAAAGCATCGTTCTAGAATACAAGCAAGCAGCTGTAAATGCGATAGAAGCAGGTTTTGACGGAGTAGAATTGCATTCTGCCTTTGGATACTTACCTAATCAATTTTTAGCTGACAATGTGAATCAAAGAACGGATGAATATGGAGGAAGCCATGAAAATAGGAATCGTTTTGTGCTAGAAATTATGCAAGAAATGGTACAAGCCATTGGTGAGGCTAAGGTAGGTATACGTATTTCGCCAACTAGTACTTACAACGGTATTTCTCACCAAAATCCTGTGGAACAATTTAGCCTTTTGATTCAAGAATTGAACAAATTACCCTTGGCTTATATCCACATCATGAATGCACCATTCTCAGCAGAACAGTTCCCTACTTATCCAATCAATTCAGTTGAAACCTTTGGGAAGATTAGTCAGCACCCAGTGATAGCCAATTTGGGGTATACTAAGGAAACGGGAGAAGCAGAATTACAAAAAGGCATCGCGAAACTTATATCATATGGTACTTTGTTTTTAGCAAATCCCGACTTGCCAAAGCGATTTGAATTGAATGCCGAATTGAACCAAGCTGACCGTGCAACCATGTATGGTGGACAGGATCATGGTTATATTGATTATCCATTTTTAAATAAATAAACATATATCTCTCATGAACTGTATTCAAGCTATTTTGACCATTGACATCGACAATCTCCCTGCCAATTTTCAAGAAATCATTAAGGAAGAGCAAGCAAAGATAGCCCAATGGAAAGAGGAAGGGATTTTGGAAAACTTCTTTCTTCGTCAAAGCAAAAATGGAGCCGTTATTATATTCAAAAATGTGAGCCAAGAGCAAGTAGAAACCCATATGACTACCTTACCCTTATACCCATTGAGAAAAAGCATTGAATATTTTCCTTTGATTAAGCAGTTTTGATCATCATAGTTTAGCGTTGTCAAATTTTGAAAATTTGACAACGCATATTTTCTATTAAGTGCAGCATTACTCAGCATTAATACAATAGTTTCATCAATCCGCATCATCCTGATGCCCCAAAGATTCGCCAAATCCATAGCGAAAAACTTTCATTTTATCCCATTATTCAGCCCAAGTCTAGCGTCAATAATTCAGACAATATCTCGTCAATTCTAGCAAATCTGAAGAATTTAAACTTTTGTTTACAAGTAAGAATCTCATTTAAAATTCAGAACAAAAGCTCTATATCCTACTTAATAGGGCGATTTTAACTAGAAACTTTAAAATTTAAATTTTTCTTGACAAAACAATACGTAACATCCTGAACATGAGGCCTTACGATTGAAAGAGAAAAAGTAGATTGAAAAAAAAATCATGGCCAAAAAACCAATTTTATGGTCATTGGTATTTAAAAAAAACCCATCGAAAAACGACATATTACCATGGGCAAGTCAAAATTAATTTAGGTCAAAAAAGGGCTGACCACTCAAAGTGACAGTTATAAAACTTGTGGAGCAGAAACCACATTAAAAACGGACTGTTCTCATCCAGTCAATTCTATGAGAGGCGGAAACCGAAAAGCCTTAAGAGTAGGGAAGCTAATCTATTTAAAATGGCAAATTTAAAAGCAAAATACACATTTGTTTCTCCTACAACAGGAAATACCTATGTTCTACATGTTCAAACTGGACCATTAACAAATCCAATTCCGACCATTGACAATCCCAATGCTATTGGCTGGCCAATTTTAAGCGGTACTTTAGTTACTGTAATTGAAGGGGTTCCTGCAACCTATGCCGTTCCTCCAGGAGGAACCTCTGGTATGATTTACAATGGATTATGGCAAAGCGCAAGCTCCTCACCTCAAGGAGGACCATTATGTCAAGGTATTGAAAATTTAATCGTTACACCATTTGACGGCAAGAGCACACCTATTTCTGCAAATAGTAACAATAGCGTCCAAATTACATTAGGTACATTAAATGATACAGCTACCTTATCAAGCTTTGTTTTCCCTCCTCAATAATAAAGCTTAATAATGACTTTAGAATAAATTGTGGTTATACGGTGGTTTGGCAAAAAGCGATATTTCGTCGTTCTATCAGTAATTTGTGGTTAACAAATATGGTACTTCGAAATCCGCTTCTTTGCCAAGCGCCAAACCGCTTGGATTACAAGCTGATTTTGACTTGGAAAAGGAACAAGCTTTACATTTGTCTGAATTAATATAACATCCGCCAAATTTTGTAAATTCGAAATGTCCCGCACATCTCTTTGCCCATGAAATTCGAGAAACATTTTCCGACGGATCCATTGAAACCCTACATTCAATACTATGTGGTATCCGAGAATGAGTCGGCAAGTGAATACAAGGTTTTCCCTTCTTCTGGCATGGTGATGGGGTTTCAGTACCAAGGGCAACTCGCTAGTCTAGCTGGTCACCAAGAAAATAAATTATCATCAGCTGGGATTTCTGGAATCTCTGATGGCTACAAAATCTTCAAAAACTCAGCCAACATTGGGACCATTTTGGTGTATTTTAGTGAAACAGGCTTTAGGCATTTTGCCACTCATCCAGCACATGAACTTTTTAATTTGAGCCTTTCACTAGAGGATATTTTTGATTCTCAAAGTGTACGCGAAGTGGAAGAAAGATTATCCATGGATTCTGGTGACCACAATCGAATACGTACCGTGGAGAACTTCCTGCTTTCACAACTAAAAGACATCGATCAAGACAAATTGATTATTGAAGCTGTCAAACTGATTTACCAAAGTAAGGGAACCATCCGTATCCAAGAATTGAACAAAAAACTGGGCATCAGTGCCAGCCCATTTGAAAAACGCTTTCGTCAATTGGTCGGAACCTCAGCCAAGAAATTTGCATCCATCATTCGCTTTAATTCGGTTCTGGACAGTCTTCATGAATCTAAATCTTTAACAGAGATCTGTTACGAGAATCATTTCTTTGACCAAGCTCATTTCATCAAAGACTTCAAACAATTTACGGGTGATACTCCCGAAAATTTCAAACGCTTTTCATAAAACGATTTTTTACAATGACAGCGGCTTTCAATCAGCCAAATTTGTTCCATCAATCACATAAAACCAAACGTATGTTTACCGTAGAACAAATCAAATCGGCACATAGCCTCGTCCAATCAGGAGCAGATTTCCCAAACTTCATCCAAACGATCAAACAATTAGGAGTCACCCATTATGAAACTTACGTGGCCGATGGGCACATCGACTATCATGGTGCAAATGCATATAGTGTCACTGTTCCTGCCAAATATGAGCCCATGAGTATCAAGGATATTCCCCAAATTGAAGTTTTCAAATCTGAACTTATTGCTCACCAGCAAGGCAAAACGAATTTCTTGACTTTCATTCAAATGTGTGCTAATACAGGCATCGAAAAATGGGCAATTTGCATGGATCAAATGACCTGTATCTATTTTGACAAAGCAGGAAATGAAGTTTTGGTAGAAAAAATTCCGGAATAATCATCCTAATATCCTAGACCTACTTACTATGGAGCTTGGGATTTGTAATTAGATTTGCTAATTAGATTTGTCAAATTTTGAAAATTTGACAAATCTTTCGCATGGGATTCATTTTCTTAATACTTTTCAAACTAATCAATTGAAACTTAGAATTAAGTATATTCCATAAATTGAAAACTAAACCAATTTAAATATTTGATTAATAGCCAAAGAAAAATTCCAAAACAAAGTCATTTTATATTACCCAATTGAGCAATTTACTTTGAAATGAAAGTATTTAAGTTTTTAGTAACAATTAAATAATTAATTAAGCTAATCGAATCGGAAGATTGAAAGGTTGGACAAGAATTGATAGATCAAGGTTTGAATTTTAATAAACCAAAAAACTTAATTGTAAAAATGAAAATACCTATTTATTCCTCTCTAAAAGAAAAATCAATAAAATTTGACACTGAAAACATCAACAATAAAGAGGAATTAGACATTCTTATCAAACTCTTTAATTCAAATATTGATGACCAAAAATATATTTTCAGAGGCGTTACAGAAGCAAAGTACAAATTATTTAATTCTGCACAGCGACATTGGATTGGAGAAGAATTAAACAAACTAGGAAAATCTTATCAAGAGTTTATCCAAACTATAATTAATAACTCAAAGAAGTATCACGACGGATTACTAACTAAATTTTACGATTCTTTTGGACATGTTGCCTATGATTTATCAATATTAAGCTTTCTCCAGCACTATAAAGCACCTACACCTCTACTAGATTTTACATATAACTTCGATTCTGCATTATTTTTTGCAACAGATGGTCTCATACATACAAACTCAAATGAAATTGACAATTATTTTTCAATTTACTTTATTAATACAAGTACAATCACAAACCAATTTCCTTCAATAATTACATTTATAAATTCAAGTTTATCAACCTTAAATGACCTTTTAAATTCACCACGTAGAGGACGAAAGCACTTTTATTTTAGTGAATTAAGACAGTTTGAATCCCTTCAGTATAAAGCATTTCACAACAAAAAACTGTTTTACCTTCCAGGATATACACCTTTAGGTATCATGCTAAAAAAAATTGATTCTGAACCTGATTTCAAATTAATTTACAATCAACAAAATTTAAATATTATAAATCAAAAAGGACTATTTGTATTTAATTCAGATCCTCTTTTACCTCTGGAGGAAATATTCTTTAAAAAAAATAGTATTGAAATAAATCCTGAAAACTTTCTACCTAAAATTAAATGTTGGAATATTCATAAAAGTCTAAATGAATATATAATTCATTATCTAACAAATAGTAGAAAAATTCCAATTAACAGAGAATTTATGTTTCCGCAGGAAGAGAACATTGCACAAAGCGCATTTAAACAATTTAAGAATTTTGAATCATAAACCTTGAAACAATTAATTCTAAAATCAAATTAATTCTCCCCCTCATGTCCAACATAGCACTTACCCCAGATGAATATGAAAATCTATTAGCCGATGATCGGAAAGGGGTCTTTGCTAGGTTGCGACAAACCATAACCAAACATCTCCCACCAGGATTTGAAGAAACCATTAGCTATGGGATGATTGGCTATGTCGTACCCATATCCATTTACCCAGCTGGCTATCACTGTAAAACGGATGAACCTCTCCCATTTTTGAGCATCGCCTCACAAAAGAACTTCATCGCTTTGTACCACATGGGCATGTATGCCGACGAAAAGCTGCTACAATGGTTTCAAATTGAATATCCAAAACATGCCAAATCGAAATTGGACATGGGAAAAAGCTGCGTCAGGTTCAAAAAAATGGATGATATCCCTTTCGACTTGATCGCTGAATTAGCTCAAAAAATAAGCGTAGAAGATTGGATTAATCGATATGAAAGCATGTTTAAAAAATCATAATTCTTCCCCTTCTTTTTACCAAGCATGACTCCTCGCATTGAAATACTCCAAGAAAAAAGGCTCGTTGGCATACACCAAAAAATGAGCTTGGCTGACAATAGTACTAGTCAACTTTGGGCTAGCTTCATGCCAAGGCGCCATGAAATATTACATACTCTCTCTTCAGATTTAATTTCCCTTCAAATTTACTCTACCTCCTATTTTACTCATTTCTCCCCTTTAAACCATTTTGAAAAATGGGCATGCATGGAAGTAAATCCTTCTACCCCTATACCCCAAGGCATGGAAAGTCTCCTACTACCAGGAGGTCTATATGCGGTATTTCACTACCAAGGGCTATCTTCTGACCCTCAAATCTTTCAGTACATCTTTGGCTCGTGGTTGCCATCTTCCGGCTATGAGCTTGATCATCGTCCGCATTTTGAAGTCTTAGGTGAAAAGTACAAAAACAATGATCACCATTCGGAAGAAGAGATATGGATACCATTAATAAGTAAAATGTAGATTGAAGAATGTAGAATGGTGCCCATTCCATCTGTAATTTATAGCTCAACATTTACAATTTACAATTCCCTTTTGACGATTTTTATTTAGCTTTACATCATTATAAACCTATTATTTCAATCTATACTATTTACGCATGTCCCCCGAACAATTACGGCACATCCTAACCCGCATTCAATCCTTGAAAATTGCGGTCATTGGAGATTTTGCCATCGATTTTTACTTCCAAAAAATAGAAGAAACTGGCGACTTTTCAGTCGAAACAAAAAAAGAAGTACACTGGGCCAAAGCCCCGAAAACAGGACTCGGTGGAGCAGGAAATGTAGCCAAAAACCTGGCTACACTGGGTGTTCCTACTTCCGCATTTGGACTCATCGGTTCCGACATTTTTGGTCGCGATATGAATTTCCATTGCCAAAACCTTGGCATTCATGCTGAAAATCTTAAGTCACTAAGAAGCATGGATACTCCTACCTATTCTAAACCGATGCTAGGAGAAGTGGAATTGAATCGGATCGACTTTGGTACGCAAGAAAAAGATATCGTTCAGGCCAGCCAAGATTTAGTGGATTCACTATGTAATCAGCTTGCTGAATATGATTGGGTAATTATTAACGAACAATTCCGTTACCCCTTGTTGAACCAACATCTACTTGAAAAACTACAAGAAGCGATGAGTATAGCGCAAAAAACAGGCTTAGCAGATTTACGAAGCCTGGGAAATTTTGCCAACCAAGTACTTTTGAAAGTCAATGAATCAGAACTAGCTCATTTACTCGATATAGACCCTGCTATTTTGGAAGACAATGAACAAGTTCCAAACATAGTACAAGAATGGGTTAAAAGCCGTCAACAAGGTGCTTTAGTGACCTTAGGTGACCGTGGCCTCATTTATGCAGACCACCAACATTTTCACTGGCAAGCAGGCATTCCTGCTAAAGGCCCCATTGATACGGTAGGTGCAGGTGATATGATTGTAGCAGGATTTTCTGCTGCCAAAGCAGCCGGCGCCAGTATACAAGAAGCCTGCGAATTTGCTACCTTGTGTGCGCATATTTCCATTCATAAAATAGGCGAAACAGGTGAAGCCACTCCTCAAGAAATTTTAGATCTAAACCAATTATAACCATGAATGTTCAAGAAATTGAAGCCCTAAGAAAAGAAATTAAAGACTATACCGAAGCGCATTTATTGCCTTTCTGGTCCAAAAGAACCATTGATAAAGAATACGGTGGTTACCTAACCCATTTCGATGAATTTGGAAATGATTCAGGCACTGATGAAAAATCACTGATTGCCCAAACACGTTCCGTATTCACCTATTCTCAAGCCTACCGTCACGGTTTCGGAGGCCCTATCATGAAGGAAATGGCCGAACATGGTGTAAAATACCTCATTGAAAAAATGTGGGATGAGAAAAATGGAGGCTTCTATTGGATGATGGATCGCAAAGGTAATGCCACCAATAAGCAGAAAATTGGCTATGGACATAGTTTTGTAATCTATAGTTTAAGTGAATATACCCTTGCCACAGGTGACCCTATCGGTTTGGAATATGCAGAAAAGACCTTTGATCTATTGCAAAAATATGCTGTAGATACCAACTTAGGTGGCTATTGGGAATTCTTCTCAGAAGAGTGGGAATTGATGGGCGCAGGATCTCCAGGTGGTGATCGTAAGACCTTAGACGTACACATGCACTTGATGGAAGCATTTACGACACTCTATGAAGCTAGTGGCAAAGAAGTACACCGTAGAAAATTGAAGGAATCCATTGATATCTTGATTCAAAAAATCATGCATCCTGTGTATGGAACAGGTGTGCCTCAGTTCTGGGCAGATTGGAGCGTAGCCCCTCAAATCAAATTCGATATCGTTTGGGGTTGGGATCGCTTTGCGGAAGGTGGACAAAAAGCTTCTGCCGTAGACAATACCTCATATGGTCATAATTCGGAATTTGGCTGGCTATTAATGCAAGCTCTCCGAATTGGCAAATTCCCTGTTTCTGACTACATGGATAACTTAAAGAAAGCTTTTTACCATTCGATGGAACATGGAATCGATTGGGAGTTTGGAGGAGTTTTCGTGGAAGGATCTCATGATGGACAAGTCTATGATAAAGAAAAAGAATTTTGGCAACAGGCTGAAATGCTGATTGGTATGGCAGATGCCTACATATTAACCAAAGATCAAGACTTCTTAAAAGCTTATCGTCAGGTACATCGTTTTGTTTTCGATAAAATGATTAATTTTAACACCGGTGAGTGGTGGCCATTGTTGACTAGAGAAGGTGAACCTATCTGGAGACATATGTCGCACTCCTGGAAAATTAACTACCATAATGTAAGATCGATGATTTTGTCCTATGAAAAATTGGGCGAAGCAGCTAAGGTCTTAGCTAACTCTAATTAACCCATAAAGCCATGAAATACGCCTTATTTTCCCTGTTGGTATTTGCGAGTGTTACAGTGAGTGGACAAAATGCCACCTCTCCTCAAGAAGTAAGTCAGATTTTAAGTACGTATTTCGGCAAAACGGCCTCTTCTAGTGCTTTGGCAAATAAAAGCCAAGCACTGGAAGCAAGCCGTACTTTTTCCATTCGTCGGGATAGTTTATTCATCTATCTATATGATCCCATGGATGTTTTCACGAAAGCTCCATTTTATGACACTACGATCATTCCTATTCACCAAATCCAACAAATCAAAATCCATAAATCGAGAAATTCAGCTGGCCAAGTAGGTGTCGGCATCGAATTCATCCAAAAGAATTTTGCAGGTAATCCAATAAAAGAAAAATCCACGGATAATGGTGCGCCTGCTAAAATATCTGACAAGAATCTAGCCAGTGTCAATGCAGCTAGTGTCAACCAAAAGATGATAGGCCAAGTAGCTGGTGTGACCGTGGGCAATGATAATTCTCCAGGTGGCGCTACGATGGTCCGTATTCGTGGTTATGGGTCT
The DNA here is from genome assembly GCF_003143535.1 of Aquirufa nivalisilvae. GTDB lineage: Bacteria > Bacteroidota > Bacteroidia > Cytophagales > Spirosomataceae > Aquirufa > Aquirufa nivalisilvae. Next base: position 1,037,100 of record NZ_CP029346.1, on the reverse strand, counting down.
ATCAATTCAAATAGCCCATTGTATGTGGTGGATGATGTTCCCGTAACTGGAAATTTAAATACGATCAATCCGAATGACATCGAATCTGTTCAGGTATTAAAAGATGCTTCTCTAACTGCTATTTATGGGGTGAGAGGTGCCAATGGTGTCGTACTAATCAAAACTAAAAAAGGAGGTATTAGCTCTGGAATTCCAGCTGATTTACCTAGAGATTTAGTTTTATCTTATACCCTTTGGACTTGGGGCAAAGCTGCCAACGAGTTTAACAAGTCGGACGACAAAATCAAAATAAAAAAATTCTTAGAACAAGATTTTAATTAATGGCTTACGATGATGTTTTTCACGTATTCCAATTGATCATTTGTTCTCACCCATAATTTGTAAGACCCCTGTGACAGGTGTTGTACATTCAATTGGGCTGATCCATCTTGGCTAATTTGTGAATCCATTACCAATCGACCATCCATGGTGTATATTTTCACCAAGGCCCCTGCTAAGGATGTTCTCGCTTGTATCGACAAAGAATTAGTAACCGGATTGGGGAAAATGACCACACCCATATCATCAGGTAAACTGTAGCTATAGGTAGCTTTGGGAGAGACACATGTCGGGCCTGGAGCGTAGGATTTTGTCAAATACAAAGAATAAGTACCTGACTCTTTTACCCGTAATAAAGTACCTTTCTCAGTCAATACATTTTGGTTATACTCCCAAAACAAATTGGTATCACTGGCTTTCAAAATTGATGTTTTGAGGAAATATGGACTTTCTTGGCTAATCGATGGCGCTGCCGGGACATCAAAAACCTGAGTAGTTACCGCTTTCGAATAAGCCGTAGTACATTGGTAAGGATCGGTTCCCTTCACTTGAAATGCCCCTTTATCTTTAACGGTGATCAAAGAAGTTTGGGCTCCCGTATTCCAAATATAAGTTAAATCTGGATTTGCCACTTGCAATTCCACTGCACTTCCTTGACAAAATAAAGTATCACCTTTCACTACAATGATAGGTGTTGCTGGAGCCTGCAAAGGCATAAATTGAAATGTAGGCACGGCAAATTCATTCCCAACACCATCTTGTAAGCGCATGGAATAATTCCCAGAGGTTGCCTTTTGAATGGTACTTGCCTTACTAAGCACTTGAGCACTACCATTTAACCATTGAATACTATCGGAGGTTGAAACACTCAAATTAGTGGCATTGGTATTATCACAAATCACAGAAAAACTAGGTAAAGCTTTAGGTGTAATCGCTTTCGCATTTTTACCTATAGCAGCTGTTATTTTTTCTAGCCAAAGGTAGGCTAACTCCTCATAGGCATCCGGTGAAAAATGGACACAATCTGCGAATGCATCTGTTTTGCGTGGCACCTCCACCACATCTGTATATGGCCCCAAATATATCTCAGAAATACCACTTACTTCGGTCACCATGTTACCTTGCTTACTCAGCAATAAATTATCAGTATAGGCTGGAATACAAGTTCCATTGGCTTGTAATCCTGAATAATAAGAAACTTGAGAAACCAACCATGGCACATCTACTCCAGTTTGCGACCGTAGATTCTTGATTAAATCCTTGAAATTTTGCTGGTAAGTATCCGCTTGGGCTTTTCGAAGTTCATTCGAGGCAGTGCGATTATTGTATGAATCTGTTTCGCCTTGATGCCAAAGAATAGCTCTAACCCCATTTTTCTTTCCAAAAAGCTCAACGGCTCTTTTCAAATTCTTAAAAGGAAAACCAGCATCATAATAAAAGTTGGAATCAAAAGGATTAGCCGAAGGCTTAGGATTAGGTAATGAAGATTCATACCAATTTCGCATGGCTGTAGCCAACCAAGCTGTATTGATAAAGCAAACAGGTACATTATATGTTTCAGCTAAGCGGTCTCCCAATCTTGCCCAATAATAATTAGAAAGTCCCATGGGACCTATGGTAGTTTTGGCATCTAAATGCTGAAAATCAGTGAATGGGAAATCCGTATTCAACTGCCCTAAATAGCGATAAAATGGAGAGCTATTATAATCTTTATAATAATTATAAATATTGGCTACATTGACACGATCGTCTTTTGAAAAACTTTCTTCAGCATGTCGATTATTCCCCCCTTGTGCGTTGGATTGACCCGAAATGATAAAATTTTCCCCCACCCCTACACGATCCAACTGCGTTGAATCTTTTAACTGATTTCCCTGATAAGTACGAATTTTCAAAGTATACCAGCCCCCTTTGACCGTAACTTTTTCTTGATAAAAACCGGAAACTGGCTTTGCACTAATATTGGTCCAATTGATGGTTGTCCCCTGCCCCATTTTTACGGGTTCCAACTTATACTGAACTTGACTGACATCTTGTGGACAATTCCCCAATATGGAGATAATCGCTTCATTTTGCGCATTTCGCTGAAAAACTTGTCGATTGTGTGGAAAAACGATGGATACTTGAGCATTTACCAGCATAGATAAGCACACTGAATAACAAAGTAGCAAGTATTTCATAGTTTGGCGTTTGAGGGCTATTGGATTCAAAATTTGGGTGCTAAAATAGTAAAAAGAGTCCGCATGGGGAAATCAATTAATCAAAGACTCGACGATTCGGCTTTTGGTAGCATGAATAATTACGATTATGTAGAGAAATAGGCATTAAAAATAGTCCTACATGGCAACATATTCTTTAATCTCGATATATCGGTGGCTACCTAGATTTATTCCATCTGTTTTAATAGATAAAATCATGGCTTATTAACACAGTATTTTATTTGTAAACTACGTGCAGATGTATCCCCTGCAGCAATTGCCTCCTGAAGATCAAGGCAGGCCTCAGTCAAGTCACCCAGGGCAATAAATGATTCAGCCCGTTGACGATATATTTCCACATACCAAGGGGCCATCGATATGCACTTGGAATAATCGTTGATCGCACTTTTATGGTAAGCTAGTTGTGCTTTAAAATACCCTCGAAAATAAAAATAATCTGGACGAGAATCATTAAAACTGATTGCCTTGTTCATATCAGCAATGGCTAAAGAATAATAACCAGCTAAACTTCGAGCGGCTGCACGAGCAAAATAGATTTCATCATTTCGCTTATCCTTTAGTAAAGCCTCACTAAATTCCACGTTTGCACCCAAATAATCTTGATTGGAGAATTTAGAAATACCTGATTGATATTGTACTTGACCTGTACATGAAATCAGCATAATGAAACAAAGTAGTAGCAAGTATTTCAAACGAACGGGCTTTTCTTGAAGATGATTTTAAAAATAAGTGCAGCTCTTCAAAAATCCTATTTTCTAGATTTTTTTCCCAAACAAAAAAAAATCCCCCGCCGAAAAATCAGCGAGGGAAAGGGTGGTTGACCTACTAGGATTCGAACCTAGAACGACTGAACCAAAATCAGATGTGTTACCTTTACACCATAGGTCAATTCCAAATCGAATGCAAAAATAAGACCTCCTAAGCGAATTATCAAATGTGCTTCAAAAAAAATTGAATTATTTCATCCGAAATCAGCTTGAATGCTCTAAATCAAGCATTTAATTTGTACTTGACAAAGCTGCTTAAGCCAACTCCATAGAGGCAACTTGAACATCAGCACTGATTTTCTTCACTAAACCTTGCAAAACCTTACCCGGACCACACTCAATAAAGTCTGTGGCACCTGCCGACACCATTGCTTCAACCGACTGTGTCCAACGTACTGCACCTGTCAATTGAGCAATTAAATTTTGCTTAATTTCAACTGGATCTTGTGAAGGCTTAGCCGTAACATTTTGAAAAATCGGACAAATTGGTCTTTCGATTGTTGTAGCTTCAATAGCTGCCGCTAACTCCACGCGAGCAGGCTCCATGAATGGTGAGTGAAATGCCCCTCCGACAGGTAATGTCAAAACTCGCTTAGCTCCTGCCGCTTTCAACAACTCCGCCGCTTTTTCAATTCCAGACACACTTCCCGAAATCACGACTTGTCCCGGACAGTTATAATTAGCTGCCACAACCTCTCCTTCTAATTCTCCACAAATTCTTTCAATATCCGAATCTGCTAATCCCAGAACTGCTGCCATCGTACTAGGTACAATTTCACAAGCTTTTTGCATCGCCAAGGCTCTTTGATACACCAAACGCAATCCATCTTGCCAAGATAATCCACCCGCCGCTACCAAAGCTGAAAACTCCCCTAATGAATGACCTGCAACCATGTCTGGAGCAAAACCTTTTCCCAATTTGGCAACTAAAACAGAGTGCAAATAAATAGCGGGTTGGGTTACTTTCGTTTGTTTCAAATCCTCATCTGTTCCCTCAAACATGACTTTTGATAAAGAAAAGCCCAAAATTTGATCCGCCTCATCCACGATTTCTTTCGCTAAAGCAAAGTTCTCATATAAATCTTTGGCCATACCTGGAAACTGGGATCCTTGACCGGGAAATACGAATGCCTTCATTTTTATTATGTTTTGTTATATTTTTGATTTAAGATTAACAATCTTTGACAAAGATAAATTAATCTTCTGTCTATCTGAAACGCTCCTAAATTTCAATTGCATGTTCAATCGATTTTTGATCCTTTTGACATTATCTCTAAGCTTGCAAGTCATTATTTCTTGTAAAACCGAAGAGACCAATCCCATCAATAGTCCAGTAGGAAGTATTTCCATTGATGTATCCAATAGCCGGACTTTCGTTCAACGAGATCTCAATAATCAAGGTAAAATCGTTTTGATAGGTCAAAGTTCTCAATCTTTCACCTCTGCTCAAGTGAAATTCAAAAACATAGTTGGAGGTAAAGAAAGCGATTGGCTCAACTTAACAAAAGAAGGCTCAAATTTTAAAGGTGAATTCATTTTACAAGCTGGTGGTTACTACCCTGAAATCAAATTAATTCAAGATACTAAAACCATCAGCGATACTGTTTTAAGTAAAACTCCATTTAAAATAGGGGAAATTTTCGCCGTAATTGGGCACTCTCTTGCCGAAGGTCAACCTCCCTATGAACTTACAGATTACGACAAAGAATGGTGTGAGATCATCAAGTATTCCGACAATAATGTTGTAGCCTTTTGGGGAAGACTAGCTGATAAGCTAAAAAATAGATACCAAGTTCCCATACGAATTTATAGTACGGGTATCGGTGGATCTACTTCTGAACAGTGGGGGAAATCAGCCTTGGGCTTGGAATTTAGCAGTACGCTGTTCGACTGGAAAAAACGATATCCTTATTCCTTTTTTGAAAACAAAATTTTATCCGAAGTCCCTAAAAGTGGATTAAGAGCCATTTTGGTCATACATGGAGAAAATGATGCCACAACCTCTTTGGACAACATTATCAAATACACCGGGATTTATATGGATTACACTCGGGAAATCCTTCAGAGTAAAAATCTTAGTTTTATGCTGGCTCGTAGTAATCGAGGCCTCAATAAAACGGAAGACCTACACGTTCAAGAGGCTCAAAATATCATGTTGAAAACCTTACCTAATGTGGTGGAAGGTGCTAACCTGCAATCCATCGTTGGTGCAGGATTTCGTTGGGATGGAACTCACTTCAACTATGCTGGTCTAGAAGAAGCCGCCAGAAAATGGGATATCATGTTTGAACCCAAATTATTTACTCAAATGATCCCTATTTTGCGAAGTCGTTAATCTCACATTCATCGACGGATTTGCCCCAAATCAATCGGTTCTTGGCAATAAAATCGTAGCCCTTATCCAATAATTTATCGGGCAAAATAAAGAATACACGTAGGATTTGATAATACCAAGGGGCTAATTGCAAGACTACTTCGACAGCCTGAGATTTAATCCAAACCCTTTCTCCATAAAGTACTTTGATACTGTCTATTTCCCAATTTGAATGGGGATATTTCGCTACCGAACTTTGAAATAAAAGAGACCCTTGATATTCAATTTGGATTTTATCTCCACACATGCGTCGCAGGATTTTGGCACAAAAGCGACAAAATCGACAATTACCATCAATGAATACAGGGATTTTCATTAGCGAACAAGTTCAACCCAGCCTTTCAAACTCTTGGTTTTCAAGCTAGGGTCATTGACATCAAAGCTAACATCCACGGTATAAAAATAAGTTCCCACTGCCATGTCTTTTCCCGAACTATCTTTGCCATTCCAACCAAAATCAGATCCTGTTCCGTTGTAATCATAAATCAATTGCCCATAACGATCTACAATCTTACAAACTACCGTTTTCACGAATCGAGGACAACGCATCGGTAACCAAACATCGTTTTTCAAATCTCCATTCGGGCTAAACAAATTGGGCAATTCAAATGATGGACAATTATCTTGGTTCAAGGTTTCACTCTTCGGACTTTCTTTACCCAATTGACTTATTGCCGTCACATAATAGCTCCCAATAAACGAATCTTTCTTTTGATGTAAAAAACGTAAATCACTCACCTCAGCAATCTTAGTAAATGGCCCAGCAGCGCTTGGCGCATAATAAATGCGATAAGACGCTATACTTTGATCACATGTTCCTGTTAAGGTAGGTTGCCAAGTTAATTGGTTCGTGAAACTGGTGAAATTACAATTCAAAGTACCATCTAATGCAGCACAATCTGGAGCTGAAAGACTCAATTTCGGAGCACATGGATTCACATCCGACTGAGGTTTCAAACAAACAATTTTAGACGCATTAATTAAGGTCATCGCTGGGAAACCCGCTCCATACGAACCTAGGGTTTCAACATAATAACAATAAGTGGAATCTGGTGAAAGCGTCACATCAAACTTACCATCTTTTGTATAAAAATCAGTTCCCTGATCGGTATACGTATAGGTACTAGGTCCAGCCACTGACACTTCCGTGATTTGATTAAACTTACCCGATCCACGAGGTGTTTCGCGATAAACGCGGTGAACTTGAAAGTCATTTAACCAAGGTACATCAGCAGACCAAGCCAATTTATTCGATCTAACCGCTGATTGGGCAACTAATTGCACTTGAGCAGCTGGGCTAGGTGAATCCAATAATTTGAATTGACCATTAGAAGTATAATAGAAATCTGTTCGGTAACGATAAATTTTTGAGTCGGTTGCTAATCCTTTGTCAACATACGAAGTATCAGCTTTAGCCACATAAATGGAAGCAGGAATTGGACTTCCAACTGCCACAAAATTAGTCGACCCATTTCCTTCTGCGCGTAAAACTTGATATTGGTAAGGCCCTTTGTACAAACTAGTATCCAAATTTAAAGGACGAGACCAGCGTACCAATATCTCACCATTGGATGCATCTGTTTTCTGAATAGACACATTGGTCATCAATGGGGCTGATGATGGGATAAAAGCACAACTTGAATTTGACATAGGGCTATAATCCGTTTGTCCTGCAGAATTAGTAAATACCACCACCAAGACATAGACATAATTGGCATTCTTTAATAAGCCTGTTCCCTTGTTGGTATCCTCATAAGTAACTTCGCTGGCGTTTAACCGAGCTATCTCTGTAAATCCAGTTAGTTGCATACCTGTTTCGCAAGACTTATTCACTACAGGGGCGCAAGCAGCTTGCTTACGGAAAACAATAATTTTAGCACCCGGTAAAGAACATGTATAAGGAGTCCATGTCAAAATAGCTGAGCCTTTTGTTGGCTGAATTTTAGCTACTAAATTTTTAACAGAAGGAGCAATAATTTTAATCTTCCAAATTTTACTATCCACCAACTTCACTCCTCCACCAATAGCCGTAGGTGGATTATCTTCCGCTTTGAAGAAAATATCATAGGTTTCTTTTCGAATATGCTGGCAAGCCGTCTGCCATGTAAAAGTACCTGTAGCTGTTCCTGTTTGTTTTGGAGTAGAAATAAAGGTAGCAAATGGCTGCTTAATGGCATAAGATGTATCAATCGGATATACATTTCCTGAACTGATGATAGTCACAGGATCTAATCTTCCTGTCTTAGACGCCACATCGGCTGCCGTAATTGTTTCCCTAATTAAAGCACCTGCTTGAATACAAACATCTGGCGGCACCACGATTTTGGGTCCTTTATTGTCTAAATCTTTCACCTCAATCTGCATATCACGCACCGTCTCCGAAATCTTAACTCCATTTCTCCATTCTTCCACAATAAAAGCACAGTTGTATAGACCCAATTCCTGTGGGGAATCCCAAATTAAATCTCCATTCAACGAGTTAATGGTAAAGGATGACGCTATGGGAGAAACTTCATTAGGTTGCCTAAAATTAGGAGCAGTGATTCCACGACTGGTAGGATTACACGTTTCATAATCTCCATATCTTGAAACCGTTAAGCGATAAGCCAAACTATCGCCTTCCGCATCCACAGCATTGGGATTATGAATGAATGGCTGACCAACCACCGCCGTTAAATCAACGGCAGGATTCAATAATAGCGGAGTGGAATTTTGACCTAAACCTGAATTAATAGAAAAAATGGTTTCCACATAAAAAGGTACCTCCACCGATCGAGTGATATTTCTAACACCATCATTTCGATTAGGAATGGCCACTGATACTTTATAAAACAAGGCAGGAGCTGGATAGGTGTATTCAATTTTATAAGTATTTTTCAATGTCCCATTTCCTAAATTGACTATCGGCAAAAGTCTTTTAGCTTTGAATATTCCTGAACCATCCCCAAAACAAAAATTCACATCGGTTTGATCTTGATTAGCTCTATTATCCTCTGTATAAGTGGTTAAGGTAAATTCATAGGTCAGGCTGACGTTAGAAATCCGCTTCACCGTAATCTCCCCCCCTTTAAGTGAGTTGCTTGAGCTTGGAAAATCATTCCCAAAAAACTAAGCAAAAAGGCAAGAATGTAGGCGGAATGATTTTTTGCGGACATAAAACAAATTTGTAATATGGAAAGTTAATTAAGCAATTCGAAAAAAATAAAAAAAACGGTTTTTTTAATCGAATATTTGAAAGACCCACGAATCAATTGTAGTTTTATGTCCTAAATTTTCACTTATATGATTAATAAGTGAATGTTTACTTCAATCAAAATAAATTTCATTTATGGCTTGGTTATCAAAATCACTTAATTCATCTCTAGGGAAAAAGCTCCTAATGGCAATCACCGGCCTTTTTTTAGTCAGTTTCCTCATTGTTCACTGCGGGCTTAACGCAACCATCTTTTTAAACGACGGAGGGGTTACATTTAATGCAGGAGCAGAATTCATGGCAAAGAATCCCATCATTCGTACCATGGAAATCGTTTTATTCGGAGGTTTATTACTTCACATCCTAGATGGTTTACGTTTATGGATGGACAACAAAAAGAAGCGTCCTGTAGCCTATGCCGTTATTGACGGTGCTGCAAATAGTAAATGGTACTCCCGTTCTATGGGGCTTTTAGGAACTTTGTTGTTATTGTTCTTAATCATTCACTTAAAGCATTTTTGGTATTTCTCTCGTTTAACAGACAATTTAACGGAAGAGCATACTTTATATAACGAGATGCAAGCCGTATTTGCTAGTCCAATCGTGGTTGTCATTTATGTCTTAGGATGTATCTCTTTGGGTTATCACTTATTACATGGATTTCAAAGTGCCTTCCAAAGCCTTGGATGGAACCATCCTAAATATACACCAACGATTAAGTGCATTGGTGCAGCTTATGCCATTATCATTGCTGCTTTATTTGCCGCTATGCCAATCGCACTCCATTTTAATTTGATTCATTAATTCCTCAGCCGATACGATTAATATGACAAAATTAGACGCAAAAATTCCAGAAGGTTCTTTAGCCGAAAAATGGACCAAATACCGTTCCAGTGTTTCTTTAGTAAATCCTGCCAACAAACGTAATTTGGAAGTGGTCATCGTAGGTTCAGGTTTAGCAGGAGCTTCTGCTGCCGCCTCCTTGGCTGAGTTAGGATATAAAGTAAAAGTATTCTGCTTTCAAGATTCCCCTCGTCGTGCGCACTCCATTGCTGCACAAGGTGGTATCAATGCAGCGAAAAACTATCAAAATGATGGTGACTCTACTTTCCGTTTATTTTACGATACCATCAAAGGTGGAGACTACCGTGCACGTGAAGCTAATGTGCATCGTTTAGCGGAAGTATCAGGAAACATCATTGACCAATGTGTGGCTCAAGGTGTACCTTTCGCCCGTGAATATGGTGGATTGCTTTCTAACCGTTCATTTGGTGGTACGCAAGTTCAGCGTACGTTTTATGCAGCTGGTCAAACTGGTCAACAGTTATTATTAGGAGCATATTCTGCTTTACAACGCCAAGTAGGTATGGGAAATGTCGAGTTATTTACGCGACATGAAATGCTAGATGTAGTGGTTGTAGATGGTAAAGCGCGAGGTATTATTGCTCGTGATTTAGTTTCAGGTGAGCTAGAGCGTCACTTTGGACATGCGGTTTTATTGTGTACTGGTGGTTACGGAAACGTATTCTACTTGTCGACCAATGCCATGGGATCCAACGTAACAGCTGCATGGAAAGCACATAAAAAAGGAGCTTTTTTCGCTAATCCTTGCTACACACAAATTCACCCAACCTGTATCCCAGTTTCTGGAGATCACCAATCTAAATTAACCTTGATGTCCGAGTCATTGCGTAATGACGGTCGTATCTGGGTTCCTAAAAAGAAAGATGATACACGTAAGGCAAACGAAATTCCGGAAGATGAGCGTGATTATTACTTAGAGCGTCGTTATCCTGCATTTGGTAACTTAGTACCACGCGATATTGCTTCACGTGCAGCTAAGGAGCGCTGTGACGCAGGTTATGGAGTAGGTACATCCAAAATGGCTGTTTACTTGGATTTTGCAGCGGCAATCATCCGTTATGGTAAAGCTGAAGCCAACAAGAGAAATATTCACCATGCAAGTGATGAAGAAATTCAATTGATGGGTAAGGAAGTCGTGAAAGAAAAGTACGGTAACCTATTTGATATGTATAAGCAAATCACAGGAGAAGATCCATATGAATTGCCGATGCGTATATATCCTGCTGTTCACTATACTATGGGTGGACTTTGGGTTGATTACAACTTGATGACAACTGTTCCTGGTTTATATGCCTTGGGAGAGGCTAATTTCTCTGATCACGGTGCTAACCGCTTAGGGGCCTCAGCCTTGATGCAAGGTTTAGCTGATGGTTATTTCGTAATCCCTTATACCATTGGTGCCTATTTGGCTTCTGAAATCAGAACGCCAGCGATGTCAACTGACAGTGAGGTCTTCGTTAATGCAGAAAAAGCTGTAAAAGACCAGATTGAAAAATTAATGAACATTCGCGGAACGAAGTCGGTGGATTATTTCCATAAGAAACTAGGCTTAATCATGTGGAATAAATGCGGTATGGCTCGTAATGAAGCTGGCTTGAAAATGGCCATTGCTGAAATACAAGAATTACGCAAGGAATTCTGGAGTGATGTTCGTATCCCTGGAGAAGCGAATAACTTGAATCCTGAATTAGAGAAAGCTGGCCGTGTGGCTGACTTCCTAGAATTAGGTGAGTTGATGTGCAAAGACGCATTAGAAAGACAAGAAAGTTGCGGAGGTCACTTCCGTGAAGAATACCAAACTGAGGATGGAGAAGCCTTACGTGACGATGATAAATTCGCTTACGTAGCCGCTTGGGAATTCCAAGGTGAATCTAAATTCGAATTGCATAAAGAAGAATTGAAATTCGAAAACATTAAAATTGCTCAAAGATCTTATAAATAATTCGATAACATGGAAGGAAATTTAAACCTGACGCTTAAAATCTGGAGACAAAAAAATGCCCAAATTGCGGGTAAATTCGAGACATACCAAGTAAGTGGTATTTCGGAGGATATGTCCTTTTTGGAAATGATTGACGTGCTCAACAACCGTCTTATCGAAGAAGGTGATGATCCAGTAGCTTTTGATCACGATTGTCGTGAAGGTATCTGTGGAATGTGCTCCATGTACATCAATGGCCGTCCGCATGGACCAAATAAAGGAGTTACAACTTGTCAGTTGCACATGCGTAGCTTCAGCGATGGTCAAACCATCACCATTGAGCCTTGGAGAGCGGAAGCTTTTCCTGTGATTAAAGACTTAGTAGTTAATCGCTCTGCCTTTGACCGCATCATTTCTGCTGGCGGATTTATCTCAGTCAATACTGGAAATGCTCAAGATGCCAATAGTTTGCCTATTCCTAAAGATGATGCCGATGAGGCGTTTGCAGCAGCAGCTTGTATTGGATGTGGAGCTTGTGTAGCGGCATGTAAAAATGCATCTGCCATGTTATTTACTTCGGCTAAGATTTCTCAATTGGCATTATTACCTCAAGGCCAAGCTGAGCGTTCGAAACGTGCTGAAGCAATGGTAGCGCAAATGGACGAAGAAGGATTCGGTGCTTGTTCTAATACAGGTGCTTGTGAAGCAGAATGTCCTAAAGGTATTTCCATCGAGAATATTGCTCGCATGAACCGCGAGTATTTCTCTTCGGTATTTACTTCAAAATAATATGTAATTAAACTAGGCCCCTTGGAATCAAGGGGCTTTTTCATGCCTTGTTTTTAGAGCCCAATCATTCCAAATCATCTCAAAATGCCAATCCTAGCGGTTGGGTGGAAGTGATTTGTGGTTCCATGTTTTCAGGAAAGACCGAAGAATTAATTCGTCGACTAAAAAGAGCTAAAATCGCTCAATTGCAGGTGGAAATTTTCAAACCTGCGGCAGATACCCGCTATCACGACGAAGACATCGTTTCCCATAACCACAATTCCATACGTTCCACACCTGTGCATAGTTCCAGTGAAATATTACTTCTGGCAGGAAGCTGTGATGTAGTGGGATTAGATGAAGCACAATTCTTTGATGAAAATATTGTAGAAGTATGTAATTCCTTAGCCAATCAAGGTAAGCGGGTGATCATTGCCGGCTTAGATATGGATTTCAAAGGAATACCATTTGGACCTATGCCTCATTTAATGGCCATTGCTGAATACATCACTAAAGTTCATGCAGTATGTGTTAGGTGTGGAGGCGTAGCTCAATATTCCCATCGGATCGTACAACAACAGCAAACCGTGATGTTGGGTGAAGCTGAAAGTTATGAGGCGCTTTGCCGAACTTGCTTTCCACATAAAAGTCATGCCTAGAGATCCCAGTTTTACCAAAGTTTTTCAGCGTATTCGGGCCAAAAAACCGAAAGATTTAGATACGCAATTTGAAAAAGCTCATGAAGCTGTGTTTGAAAACATAGATTGTTTAGACTGTGGCAATTGTTGCAAGACGACTAGCCCTATGTGGAATGAAACCGATATCCAACGGGTAGCCAAACTTCAAAAAATGAAAGTCTCCGATTTTTTGGATACTTATTTGATTAAAGATGCTGATGGCGACTGGGTATATCCTTCGAGTCCTTGCCCCTTTTTATTAGAAGATAATGCTTGTGATATCTACGAACACAGACCCAAGGCTTGTAGAGAGTATCCGCATACTGACCGAAAAAATATGCTAGGCATTTTAAAATTAACTCAAAAAAATGCCCTGATTTGCCCAGCCGTTTCTCAAATCATGGAAAAACTGGAAAGAATCTATAACTAAACTAAATTGCCCAATATAATATTTGAATATGCGCGTAATTTTAAAGAAATTCGCAGCAAATTAAACCAAAAGACCGCATGGAAGCAGCAGAATATCTAGGAATTGACGTTGGAGGAACAGGAGTAAAAATGGGCATTGTCCATCCCGAAACAGGCCATATTAGTAATTTTCAAAGTTACGATACAGCCACTTGGAGAGAATCCAATCACTTCTTAGAGCGTTTAGCTGATGCCATTGCTTTGCAATTGTTCCAACACAAACATGTACATAAAGTGGGCATTGGTCTTCCTGGTATCTTAACCAAAAATCGTAAAACATTAATTGAGATTACAGCCATTCCAGAAATTGATGGAGCTCATTTAATTTCTATGTTGGAAAAACGCTTCCCTGATCATGAATTTTTCATGGAAAATGATGCTAATGCTGCTGCATTAGGAGAATTCTATTTTTCTCCAGAAAAAGAAAACATGCCAGAGGATTTCATCTTTTTAACATTAGGAACAGGAATTGGTGGCGCGGCGATCATAGATCGTAAAATCTTCTTAGGTGGAGATGGAAATGCCATGGAACCAGGACACGTACCTTCTAGAAATGGCAAGGTTTTAGAAAGAAACATTGGTAAAAAAGAATTGCTTCAAATGGCTACTGCCATGCGTGCATCTTATAAAGGAAAAACAGTTTTAGCAGCTGATGGTTCTATTTCAACCACTGCCCTAGTTGTAGCTGCAGAAGAAGGAGATGAACTAGCTTTGGCTATTTGGAATGAAGTAGGTGAAATGTTAGGAGATATGATTGTCTCACTAATTCGAATCCTAGATATCAAAAATATCTTCATTGGAGGAGGTTTATCTGCTTCCTTTGATTTCATCTTACCAAGTATGGAGAAACAATTGAACTATTGGTTAACCCCAGCTTACTTGAAAAAACTAAGCATTAAAAAAGCACTTTTAGGAAATGATGCTGGACTTTTAGGAGCCGCATCCCTTTGTTTTTAAGGCTTTGGTATAAATCAAATGCAAGAATTTTAAACAATTCAAAAAAAAGAATTATTTTTATCTAATTATTTATTTTAATAATGCAATTAGGCTTAAAATTTGTTTGATAATCTAAGTTTTAATTCTAATCTTTGCATCGTTTTTGAACCCCAAAATATTTTAGAAATGGCAGATATTGCAGAAAAAGTAAAAAGCATCATCGTTGAGAAATTAGGAGTAGAAGCATCAGAGGTTACACCTGAGGCATCTTTCACAAACGATTTAGGAGCTGATTCCTTAGACACGGTAGAGTTAATCATGGAATTTGAAAAAGAATTCAACGTATCTATTCCAGATGATCAAGCAGAGAATATCCAAACTGTAGGACAAGCCATCACCTACTTGGAAGAGAACGCAAAGTAATCGTAACGAAATAATAATGATGTCAATTGGTAATTGGTAATGACTCAGGAACCTAGTTTCTTGAAAAATCACCCTTACGAATTGACATTTTTTATTTTTCAAACCTAAAATATCAGGATAATTATGGAGTTAAAACGAGTTGTAGTAACGGGTTTAGGAGCCCTTACCCCTATTGGAAATACAGTTAGCGAATATTGGGAAGGTTTATCTACTGGAAAAAGTGGATGCGGGCCAATCACCAAATTTGACGCTGAAAAATTCAGAACTCGTTTTGCCTGTGAACTCAAGAATTTTAGTGTAGAAGAATTCATTCCACGTCAAGAGGCCCGCAAAATGGACCCTTTTACCCAATATGCCATTGTAGCCTCTGATGAAGCGATCAAGGATGCAGGGTTCGACATGGAATCAATCAATAAAAATAAAGTCGGTGTTATCTGGGGATCAGGTATTGGTGGCTTAAAGACCTTTGAAGATGAGATGATTTATTTCGGCAAAGGTGATGGTACGCCCAAAATCAATCCATTCTTTATCCCTAAAATGATTGCTGACTCTAGCTCAGGTCAAATTTCTATCCGAAATGGTTTCCGTGGTCCTAACTATGTAACTGTTTCCGCTTGTTCATCAGCCAACAATGCCATCATTGATGCATTCAACTACATTCGTACAGGTCGTATTAATATCTGTGTGACGGGTGGATCGGAAGCCCCAGTGACCATTGCTTCAGTTGGTGGATTTACTGCCATGCGTGCCATGTCAGAAAGAAATGATGACCCTGCTACTGCCTCTCGTCCTTACGACGTTAACCGTGATGGTTTCGTAGTTGGAGAAGGTGCAGGTGCATTAATATTAGAAGAGTACGAACATGCTAAAGCACGCGGAGCGAAAATTTACGCCGAGCTAATCGGTGGTGGATTCTCATCTGATGCTTACCACATTACGGCTCCACATCCAGAAGGTTATGGCGCATTACTTTCCATGATTGATGCATTAGAAGATGCTCAAATCAAACCAGAAGAAGTGGATTATATCAATACACACGGAACTTCTACCCCAATTGGTGACCCACAGGAATTAAAAGCTATCGTAGATTGCTTTGGAGAACATGCTTATAAAATGAGCATCTCTTCGACTAAATCCATGACTGGACACTTATTAGGTGGTGCAGGAGCCGTAGAAGCAGTGGCTTCTATCCTAGCCATTCAACACCAATTTGTACCTCCAACCATCAATTGCCATGATTTAGACCCTGCCATTGATCAAAAACTAGATTTAACCTTAAATCAAGGAAAAGCTAGAAAAATCGATGTAGCTCTAAGCAATGGATTTGGTTTTGGTGGACACAACGCTACCGTCATTTTCCGAAAAGTATAGGCTTATGAAAATTCTCTCGGTGTTAAGCTGGTTGAATCCTACCCAACTAAATGAAAGAGAGAAATTTCTAAAGAAATCTGTAACCCATTTGATTGGTGAAAGTCCTTCCAACCTATCACTTTATCGATTAGCCTTTTTGCATGCCTCTGCATCAAAAGATAGCATAGCTAAATCTTTCAAGGAGTCCAATGAACGCCTCGAGTTTTTAGGAGACTCCGTGCTTGGAATGATTACAGCGACCTATCTATTCCAAAAATTCCCTTTTAAAGACGAAGGTTTCTTAACCGAAATTCGCTCCAGAATGGTAAGCCGAGAATCCTTAAATGTACTTGGCAGAAAATTAGGACTAGACGAAGTCATCGAATACGAAAATCAAAAAAGAACCATACTGTCTCGCTCCAGCATGTATGGGGATGCCCTAGAAGCATTCATTGGAGCCATTTATCTGGATAAAGGTTTTGCCTTTACTCAAAAATTCATCATCAAAAAGATTTTAACGCAGTATTTCGACTTAGAAACTGTGGTGCAAAATAATCCTAACTTTAAATCTATTCTGATTGAATGGGCCCAAAAAGAAGGTAAAAAAGTACTTTTTACTTTAGATGAAGAAGGTCAACACCACAATAAAGAATTTACAGCCATCGTTCTGGTAGATAACTTGAAAGTAGCCGAAGGTAAAGGCTATTCCAAGAAAAAAGCAGAACAAACAGCTGCCATGAAAGCCTGTGAAGAATTGGAACTTAAATAATGAAAGATGCCAACGCCTAATATTTTGCTTCATTACTGGACCGAGGATGGTCAATCAAGTACTTTTCAAGATATTTTACAGCAAGAAATTCCCTCATCTATCCTAGAGGTATTACAATCTGAATTATTATTGCAATTACAAAGTCAACGAATTCAAGATCAATTACCTTGTTTTGATTGGCAAAATCAACGATTCCAAGAAAAATGGGACAACATCACACGTTCGCTTTTATTACAAGTAACTCTTCCAAATTACATTTGGAATCAATGGATAGATGAATTACAGAGCGACGATACTCCTACAGATTACTTATTCAACGTTTTAGGGGCTGAACCTAAAGAAATTAGCCCAGATACTCTGTTAACTGCTGAAGTTTATTTTGAAGCACCCGACAGCTTAGAAGAGCTTCCAGAAGAAGAATCAGAAGAAAATGATACTCCTGAACCTGAAATTATCATCATAGAAGAAAAGGTTATCGAAGTAGAATTACCAAAAGAAAAAGTACCCGAGCCTATACCAACCAAGCCGGTGACTGAAATTATTATCGAGAACGTACAATTAACACCTAATCCATCTTCTAATTCTAGCAGTTTCTTCCAAGAAGAACCTAAAGAACAAGCTCCTGCAGGAAGAAAAATCATGGAAGTTATCGCTGATTCTACTTCCGAAAAAGTATTTGAAAAACTTCAAGGTACAGATGGTTCACTGAAATCTTTGGTTGAAACCAAAATGACGGAAACCTTGGCCAATAGCATCAGCCTAAACCAAAAAATCAAATTCATTCAATCCATTTTTGATGGAGAAGGACATCATTTGAACCAATTAATTGACTTCATTGATAAAGAAGCTGAAAGCCAAACTTGGCAAATGACCATTCAGCAGAGATATGCTGAATTCCATCGTGCCGACAATGAAGAGTCTTGGAATGAATTACATGAATTGATTAGAAGGAAATTCAACTAAGTGATTTTCTTCATCAAGTAATTGATCAGATTTCTTGACCTAACTAGCTAATTTCACTTAAAAAAAAGTGAAATACCTAGCCCTTATCTTACTTACTTCATACTCACTTCTAGGTCAAGTTGATGAAAGTCAATCTTGGGATGAATCTGAAATCCGACAAAATACGTATCAATTTTATTTACAAAACCCGATCGAAATCAATCAGGCGCAAGAGGCAGATTGGTATCAACTAGGCCTGTTAAATTCAGCTCAAATTGCCTCCTTTTTTGAATTCAAACAAGCTACAGGGGAATTTGTTAGTATTTGGGAATTACAAGCTATCCCCAATTGGGACATTCCAACCCTCAAAAGAATACAAGACTTTATCATTTGCCGACCCATGACATTGTCATGGAATTGGCAACAAAGCAAACACCTTTGGATACATCGTATCGAATTCACTTTGGAAGAAAAAAAAGGATTTAGTCCACCTGATAATCGAAGTAAAGTTCGCTATTTCAATAGCCCCTATACTGAACTTCATCGATACCGAGGACAAATAAGTACTCCACTGGGTTTAGGTTTTCTACTTCAAAAAGACGCTGGCGAAAACAACATCGCTGATTTCAGCAGTTATTATATACATTGGAATAGACCTAAAAATACGATCTATAAAATAATTATTGGTGACTTTGTCAATCAGTGGGGTCAAGGATTAGTACAAGCTGGCGGGTTTTCATTAGGGAAAAGCTATGAAAGCATCATCTCCACTCAAAAGTTTCATCAAGGCGGGATTCCTTACAGTTCCAGCATGGAAGCTGGATTTTATAGGGGAATTCTCATGGGCTTTCAAGGTAAACGATGGCAAATAGAAAGCTTTATATCCAAAAGAAATTGGGATGCGAGTCTGCAAACAGATTCCTTGGGTATTTCCTATTACACCTCATTAACAAACAGTGGATTACACCGTACCACAAGTGAGTTGGACAAAAGAAATCGGGTGCAAGAATGGACTTGGGGAAATACCTTGAATTGGTATGCCAAAAATTCACCTCTTACTTTACAATGGAACTTAGTAGGAAGTCGTTGGTCACTCCCCAAAAAAAACTCTTCTCGAGCTTATCAAGTTGCAGAATGGCAAGGAAGTGAACTTCTCAACAGCTCACTCTCAGCCAATTTTCCATGGAAAAAAGCCCAATGGATGGCTGAGCTAGCTATCAGTCCTAATTCCTGGGCATTGATTCAAGGGGCAGCATGGGCTCAATCTAAAGCTGTAGATTTTTCATATTTATTCCGTTACCTATCTTCTGGATATTTTAGTCCTCAAGCCCAAGCATTCAGTGAAAACTCAGAGGTTGGCAATGAAATGGGGCTATTCCTAGGCAATCAATACCGATGGTCCAAAAGAAGTCGTCTTTCTTCTTACCTTGATTTCTTTCTTTTCCCTGCTCAGAAATACTTAGTAAGTCAAGATCATTCTTGGGGATGGGAAATGTTAAGTAGGTATCAATTTGAGCGCAGAAATAAATATAATTTCTTCATCCAACTCAAATGGACCTCTAAACAAGAAGATGCTCCCAAACCTTACCAAGATTTTATCCGAAAACATCAATGGCAGTTTAGTGGAGACTTTAAAAAAATCATCCATAAAAAATGGGACTGGCATAGTCGGATCATGGCTACCTATGTCCTTTCTCCTGCACAAAAAGATTGGGGATGACTGTGGCTAAATGATATTCACTTTTCGTGGCTTAATTGGCAAATTAAGGCCCGATCAGCGTATGTCCACAGTACAAACTATGACAGTAGGCTCTATGCCTATGAACCCAGTTTACCCTATGCATTTTCCTTACCTGCCTATAATGGCCAAGGTTTGCGAACTTGCCTGATAATGACCTATAAATGGAAGACAAAACTGAATCTATCAGCCAAAATTGGAAGAATGGATTACATGGATCGAGAAGAAATCGGATCAGGTTTAGATCTAATCTCTGGCACTCATAAAACGGATGTAAGCCTGCAGGTAGTTTGGAATAACTTATAAAATAGCTTCTCTAATCTTAAGCAATTTTTCCAATAAGCCTTCCAATTGGTCAAGAGGAAGCATATTGGCTCCATCTGACTTAGCAATGGAAGGATTAGGATGGGTCTCGATAAACAATCCATCTGCTCCCACTGCTATCGCTGCCTTGGCTATCGTTTCAATTAATGCCGGTTGACCACCAGTTACCCCAGAACCTTGATTAGGGCGTTGCAGAGAATGCGTACAATCCATGATAACAGGAACTTGAAAAGCCGCCATTTCTGGTAAATTTCTAAAATCAACTACTAAATCACCATATCCAAATGAATTTCCTCGATCGGTCAAATACACCAATGCCTCTGGATTTTCATGCTTCACTTTTTCAACGGCAAATTTCATGGAAGCGCCCGACATAAATTGCCCTTTTTTTATATTGACAGCTTTTCCTGTTTGGGCAGCTGCAGCCAATAAATCTGTTTGTCGACAAAGAAATGCGGGAATTTGTAACACATCTACATAAGGAGCCGCCATAAAAGCTTCGGCACTTTCATGTATATCGGTCACAGTAGGAACCTGAAAATGTTCCCCTACTTCTTTCAATATCTCTAAAGCAAGTATATCTCCAATTCCGGTAAATGAATCAATTTTAGTACGATTAGCTTTACGATAAGACCCTTTAAAAATAAAAGGTATCCCCATGGAATCTGTGATTTGCTTAATTCGTTCCGCTATTTCATAAGCTAAATCTTTGCTTTCAATGGCACAGCTGCCAGCCATCAAGAAAAAAGGTGCTTTATCTTGACTTGTCGTATAAGGTAAGTTCATCTTACAAAATGTTTACTTCGGTTTCTAATGCTACACCGAATTTGCTGAGAATAGATTGTTTAATTTGTTCAGATAAAGCTAAAATCTGCTTACCTGTAGCCTGGCCATAATTGACCAAAACCAATGCCTGTTTGGCATGCACTCCTGCGTCTCCTTCTCGGAAACCTTTCCATCCAGCTTGTTCTATAAGCCAACCAGCTGGAAATTTAATATCACTACTTCCTGTAACAGGATAATGTGGAATATTTGGATATTTCTCCATCAATTCGGTAGCCTGAGCAACTTTCAGCGTTGGATTTTTGAAAAAACTACCTGAATTTCCTATCTCTTTAGGATCGGGCAATTTACTTTGTCGGATCTCAATGACAGCATTTGAAACATCTTGAATACTAGGATGTGTGATGGATTTGGCATGCAACACTTCTTGAATTGCCCCATATGATGTCTGTGCTTCAGCCACTTTATTCAATTTAAAGCATACATAAGCAATCAAATATTTTCCTTTCCCCTCATGTTTGAAATAACTCTCCCGATAACCAAATTGACAAGCTGTTGTATCAAATGTTTCTAAGGTATAGTTAGACAAATTAAAAGCCTGCAAATGATCAAATGTATCTTTTATTTCTACTCCATAGGCACCAATATTTTGCATGGGAGCTGCACCTACAGTACCTGGAATAAGGGATAAATTTTCAATACCTGCCCATTGATGACTAACTGTATATTGTACAAAATCATGCCAAACAACGCCAGCTCCAGCACGCACCCAAACATGTTGATCATCCTCCTTGATTACTTCAATGCCATCAATAGCGACTTTCACCACTAAGGCATTCAAATCTTGAGTCAAAAGTACGTTACTCCCTCCCCCCAAAAAAATATGTGGCACATGGGAATATGTACCCGAATTCAATATCAAATGGTATTGTTCAATGGAGCGTATTTCTACAAAATACCTTGCCTTAACATCAATTCCGAATGTATTAAGCGATTGGATTGAATAGTTTTCCAATACTCTAGGCAAGGCAATGGAAGAAGGCATATTAATGCAATTTAGTGGATAAAAATTCTTGTAAGGCTGGTACATCAGTAGCCATCAGGGTTTTATTACTCCCCTCCCATAGCTTTTTGCCATCTTTTAAAAAGACAACATACTCGCCCATCCGAAGTACAGAATTCATGTCGTGCGAAATAACGACTGTCGTGATATTAAACTCTTTCGTAATTTCCTCAATCAACAAATCAATTTTAACAGCCGTCAATGGATCTAAACCAGAATTGGGTTCATCGCAAAATAAATATTTGGGATTCATCACGATAGCCCTAGCGATACCTACGCGCTTTTTCATTCCTCCAGAAATATCAGAGGGCATTTGGCTGGCTGCTGCTTCCAATCCCACTCGTTGCAAGCAAATTAATGCTCGCTCATTTTTCTCTTCCAAACTCTGTTGAGTCAAAATATCCAAAGGGAAACGCACATTCTCTAATACAGTCTTAGAATCAAATAATGCTCCACCTTGGAATAAAACTCCCATTTCGCGACGAATGGATTTGATGGTATCATTAGACGCTGTAACAAAATCCCGACCATCATATAGAACTTGTCCATGTTCAGGTTTTAAAATTCCAATCATACACTTTAACAATACACTTTTACCCGTCCCACTTCCTCCAATCACCATATTGATTTTGCCCTTTTGGAAGCAGCCATCTACTCCATTCAAAACAACTTTTCCATCAAACTCTTTGTGTATGTTTTTGATTTCAATCATATTCAAAATTAGGCATATTTTGCCAAAAATGAAGAATGTCTCATTTTTTAGCCCAATTATTTTCAATGTCTAATTTCAGTTCTACATTCCTATTAATTTCTAATATCACAAATTGATTGTGTGTCGAAACTATTCTTTGTACTTTAAGCCATCAAATCTATTTCATCCTAAACACTAACAAATCCTATGTTTTTCATCGTCGTTGGAATCGTTTTACTGGTCATTGGCAATATCATTGCAAATCCCAATTTAGTATTTTCAAAATATAGCAAAGCTTTCAAAATTGGAGGAATAGCTTTGGCTGGATTGGGATTGTTTAGCTCCACTGTCAAGCAAATTGAAGCGGGTGAAGTTGGCGTTCAAAGTTTATTCGGAAGTGTAAAACCTCAAGTTTTAAACAGTGGTTTAAATTTTGTTAACCCTCTATCCAATATTTTCATCTTTGATTCCAAGACTCAAAATTACACGATGTCTGGGGTACATGATGAAGGTGATAAAGAGGGTGATGATGCTATTCGGGTTCTAACAGCCGATGGATTAGAAGTAATCGTTGATCTAACCGTATTATATAAAATTTCTTCTCAAGAAGCACCTAACATTTTTAAAGAGATTGGTTTAGACTATAAAGACAAAGTGGTCCGTCCAATTACTCGAACCAAAATTAGAGACAACGCCGTTTATTACGATGCCGTTGGTTTATTTTCTAAGAAGAGAAACGAATTCCAAAATCGTATTTTCAAAGATATCGAAGCTAATTTCAAACATAGAGGTCTTATTTTGGAACAATTATTGATTCGTAATATCACCTTACCCAACTCTGTCAAACAAAGCATCGAATCCAAAATCAATGCAGAACAAGATGCGCAAAAAATGCAGTTTGTCCTTCAAAAAGAAAAGCAAGAAGCAGAACGTAAACGAGTTGAGGCACAAGGAATAGCGGATTATCAACGAATCTTGTCCACTGGATTAAGCGATCGTCAATTACAATATGAATCAATATTGGCTCAAAAAGAATTGGCCAAATCACCCAATAGCAAAATCATTATCATGGGTAATGGGAAAAGTAGTCCAATAATCTTGGGAGGGAATTAACTTACAAAGTTACACAGACAAACTTATATCACTTAATTCATTCGCCAGCTTATGTAATCCATTGGAAATTTGAACTATTTTCTTGTCCGACAAGGGTGCTAATTTCTTAGCATATTGCCTAAATAAACTTGGATTTATACCGACATAATGTTCTGCAAATGCAGATTTGTTAATTACATGGAAATAGTCAAAAAACTGTTCTAGATCCAACACATAATTCAAGGAATAATCTTGAATCTGTATTGAGTTTCCTATTTCATTTTCATAGTCCACATAGTGTTGAAATACTTCTACAAAATTGGCTTTCAATTCATTAACACTACTACCAACAGCCACCATTCCATCTATTTCTTTAGCATAAGCCGAAAAACCAGTTCCTGTTTTTTCTACAATGACCGTCAAACATATTTGCGAATTCATCTTTTGAAATTTAAGAGAGTCAAATCTACTTTAATCAATACAAATCACCTAGTTAAACCTGCTGCTTTTAAAATACTGGCAAAGGTTCCCTTGGCCAGTTCTTTTCCACCATGTCTCGGAATGGCCAATTGACCCAATTTTTTGTGATGCCTATATAAATCATGATTGGCTCCATTTCTATATAAATACCAACCATCATTTTTTAATATTTTCAACAATTCATTAACGGATGCCATTGTTTAATTAAAAATCATAACAAGATTATCTTTTAATTAAACCTTCTAAATATATAACAAATATGTTATAAAAAAGAAGAAGATATTAAAATTAAGTCAAATAAAACATAAAAACAGTCAAAAAAAAGCGCTCCCAAATGGGAGCGCTTTCAATATCAATATGTTGATTATTTCCTTAAAATGGAATGTCCCATTTTATCACGTTTCGTTTGCAAATAATGTTGATTGTGAGGATTTGGATTTATTTCAATGGGAATAGATTCAACAATTTCCAATCCATAACCCAATAAACCAGCTCGTTTTTTAGGGTTATTAGAAATTAATCTCAATTTCTTAATACCTAAATTTCTTAAAATCTGAGCTCCCACACCATAGTCTCGTTCATCCATAGCAAAGCCTAATTCAATGTTAGCTTCCACCGTATCTCGACCCATTTCTTGCAATTTATAAGCTTTCAACTTATTTAATAAACCAATACCTCTACCCTCCTGGAACATGTATAACACCACACCTTTACCTTCTTTCTCCACCATTTCCATGGCTTTATGCAATTGTGGACCACAATCACAGCGACAAGACCCAAATATATCTCCTGTCACACAGGAACTGTGAACACGCACCATCACTTCTTCATCTTTCTCCCAAGTTCCTTTCACTAAGGCTAAATGCGTATCTCCCGTATTTTTTTGTTTGAAAGCAATCAAATCAAAATTTCCCCACTGAGTTGGCATATCTACGCCAATTTCTCTTTGAATTAAAGATTCTTTATCTAAACGATATTCTATCAAATCTTTAATGGTCACTAGTTTTAAATCAAATTTATCAGCGATTCTTCGAAGATCAGCCAAACGTGCCATGCTACCATCTTCATTCAATACCTCAATTAAAACGCCTGAAGGTTGAAAACCCGCCAATCGTGCGAAATCCATAGAAGCTTCCGTATGTCCTGTCCGGCGCAAAACTCCTTCTGATTTACTCTTTAGCGGAAAAATATGACCAGGTCTTCCTAAATCACTCGGCTTAGTTAATGGATCTACCAAGGCTTGAATCGTTTTAGCACGATCCGAAGCTGATATCCCAGTGGTGCATCCATTTCCTAATAAATCCACTGATACGGTAAATGGAGTTTCATGAGAGGTAGTATTATTATCTACCATCATCTCAAGTCCTAATGCAGCACATCGGTCATCCGTCAAAGAAACGCACATTAACCCGCGAGCTTCACGAATCATGAAATTGACCAATTCAGGAGTTATCGCCTCAGATGCACATATCATATCACCCTCATTCTCTCGGTCCTCATCATCTGCTACAATGATAATTTTACCTTGTCGAATATCTTCTATCGCATCTTCAATACGATCCAATCGAATGGAATCTTCCTGCATGTTTTTAAGCTTTATGAACCAAAACACAAAGGTAAGCAGATTTAGTTCCCATTTTACTACCTTTGTTAGATAATCTATCCCTTATCAGGCATGTCGATTGAAGTTACTAACCTTTCTAAAATTTACGGTTCTCAAATCGCTGTTAATTCCGTAACATTTCAAGCTTCTGAAGGTCAAATCATTGGTTTTCTAGGACCAAATGGGGCAGGAAAATCAAGTACCATTAAAATGCTGGTTGGTTTAATTAAGCCAAGTCAAGGTGAGGCCAAAGTTCTTGGACTTAATGTAGCAAATCATGCCCTGGAATTAAAAAGTAAAATCGGTTATTTGGCAGAAAATAATCCGCTATATCCTGACATGTATGTTCAGGAATTCCTTGATTTTATTGGTAAAATACATGGGTTTTCTGCTCGTCAAAGAAAGACAAGAATCGATGAAGTTATCCAATTGGTGGGATTAGAAAAAGAGAAAAAAAAGAAGATTGGAGAATTATCAAAAGGTTACCAACAACGGGTCGGGATTGCACAAGCTATCTTTCATAACCCCTCGGTATTAATCTTAGATGAACCCACTAGTGGCTTAGATCCAAATCAAATGGCAGAAATCAGGTCCCTAATCCAATCATTAAGTTCGGGTAAAACCATCTTATTTTCTAGTCATTTACTTACAGAGGTCGAATCCATTTGTGATCGAATATTACTCATTAGCCATGGAAATTTAGTAGCAGATTGTTCGCTACAAGAAGCTCAAAATTATGCGGGGGGATTGGCTAGCTTCTTTAAAGATAAGACAGCTTAATTTAATTCAAACAAATCTGCATCGAGGTGTGCAGGGAATTTATCTCTAAAATCGATTAACAATTCCTTCGAGATACTCGTAGTTTGTATAGTTTCTTCGTTTAAAAGATGTACTATTTCTTCTCCCTTAAAGGATACAACAACAGAATCTCCTTGGTAGACTAACTCATTGTTATCTTTTCCAACACGATTAACTCCCACAACATAAGCCAAATTTTCGATGGCACGTGCTTTTAATAATGTCGACCATGCATGTGCTCGAACTGCAGGCCAATTGGCCACATAAATAGCTACATCATAAGCCATATCTACGTTTCTTGACCAAACAGGGAAACGTAAATCGTAGCAAACAAACATGGCTATGTTCCAAGATTTATACGCTAAAATAACCTTTTCTTCTCCTTGGCTATAGAACGTATGTTCATTACCCATTCGAAACAAATGACGCTTATTATATGATACTATTTTTCCATCTGGAAAAACAGCGAGCATCCGATTATAAAATTGATTGTTTTCTTTGATTTTGAGACTCCCTATCATCAATACATCCAAACGATTGGCCATCATTTGCATCCATTGAACTTGTGCTCCTTTGGGAAAATCAGCTCCCTCCGAACCCATACTAAAACCAGTAAGAAACATTTCAGGTAAAACAACGACATCCGTTTTACCTTGTAAGATTTGTAATTTCTCTTCTAGAACGGCACAATTTGCGGCAGGATTCTCCCAAATCAAAGAAGTCTGCACCATACTTACCCGCAAATTGGCATTCGGGGAAACCATGTCAAATCTATTTATTTTGCAATGTAGGTATAATACACCTTTAATTTAATCTTATTCGCATTCAAAGGTACATAACGTATATTATCACCAATAATTCGGCTGTAACCTCCCGAATTACTTGTCAAAGGACTTGTCACCAAAATGGCAAAATTCTTTTTATTGTTAGCGATAATATTTTGAATAGCTGTAGTAATATTAAAACTATACGATTGGGAAGCTGTATTAAAACTTGCTGACTGAGCACCTGAACCACCTTCAGTCAATAAATACCTTAAACCATACGAATTCTTTAATGTTCTATTGCTAGCATCCGTTTCAACCAAAGAGAGGGTGCCCAAAGTTCTTGACAGTTCATAACTATCTGCCGCGGGAATAACTAATTCGGCTTTATTAATAGCCACATTTTTATTCCCTTTCAGATTCAATAAATAAGGAATTTCTAATTTGGTAGCCAAACCTGTACCTGACTGAACATAAGTCACCATATTAGACTGTGAGGCTGGTACCAAATCTCCTGGTTTCTTTAAATTTGCTAAAGCCCCTGAACGTGATGCATTTAACTGGTTAAATCGACCGTGAATTTCCGCAACTAATGCCGTAGAAAGACTAAAATAATAGTTCACAGCATATTTAACGGTATCATTGGGATTATGATAATGCAAAGTCATCATCGAATAAGTGGGTGTAAAGCCTAAAATGGCAGCCTTACCTGCAGAAGTAGATTTAATATGCATTCCTTTAAAAT
Organism: Aquirufa nivalisilvae; assembly: GCF_003143535.1. Taxonomy (GTDB): domain Bacteria; phylum Bacteroidota; class Bacteroidia; order Cytophagales; family Spirosomataceae; genus Aquirufa; species Aquirufa nivalisilvae. The sequence continues at coordinate 1,009,030 of NZ_CP029346.1, read as the reverse complement.
AATCTCTAAAGGCAGCTCCACCAGCAGCAACAGACTTATCGGTATATTTCCCCAGCAATTCCTTAGCAAAGGAAGCGTTCATTTTGAAACTTAAGGTATCGTATTTCAATGAATCACCATTAGCTGTCTTGGCCTTAATGGGACGAGGGAAAAATGAATGAGTTCCAATGGGGGTTGGGTCATATGCCAAAGTGGAGGTATTAAAATAATCCACTGAACGACTCACACTGTCTTTCAAACGATAGATTGAAATAGTTTGTTTCTGCGTAGTATCCCCTACAAACGACTGATAAATCAAACTCATTTTCAATGAATCCAAGATAGAAGTCTCCTTACTTTTCAAGGTATCCACATTGGCTATTTGAGCAAATGCCGAAGCTGAAATGGTACCCAAAATAGGATCTTGATGTGATCCAACTAAAAATGCACCTGTTTGATTCGTGTAAATGGAATCAATCAAGACAGTAGATGAATGAATACTCAATGAATCAGTATAGTTCAAACCAACTTCTACACTAAACAAATCGGACCCAATTTCTTTGGGCAAATCACAAGAAGTTAGGAAAAGGGAAAGAATCCCTACCCATTTAATTGCCGGCCAATTCCAAATACAATTTTTCGAAGAAATCGAGATCATTTTCGGCAATATTTTGATAGGTTTTTGATTTAAATTCATCAATGATGGATTGGATACGGCTATTTTCCGCATTTTCTAATGATACTACTTTATCGGCATATTCTGCACCAATTTTAATGAAGGCAGAATAATCTGAATTTGCTAAACTAGTTAAATTTTCGTCTTCAATTTCTCCTAATTTCACTTTCTCTAACAAATCTTCATTAGAGAACGTAAAATCAAATTCAGAATTGTGAGGAGAGAAAATAGTTTTTGAATCTTTGAAGATCGGGTGATTCTTATAATGGGTAGAAATGTACAATGGTACTAAGCTCGACATCCAATCATTACAATGCACTACATCGGGTGACCAACCTAGTTTCACGACAGTCTCCAATGCTCCTTTACAGAAGAATGCAGCGCGTTCATGATTGTCTTCGTAGAATGCTCCTTCTTTGTCCGTTAAAACAAATTTACGCTGAAAATAATCTTCATTATCTATAAAATAAACCTGCAATTTAGCTGCAGGAATACTAGCGACCTTAATCGTTAACGGTTTTTCTTCCTCACCCATAGGGATAGTGATTCCTGATAGCCGAACTACTTCATGCAAACGGTTTTTGCGTTCATTGATGGAACCAAATCTTGGAACCAAGATTCGAATCTCCATTCCCCTCTCCTGCATCGCAGTTGGAAGGTTACGAACGAAGTCTGCAATTCTGGAGGTGTTAAGGAAAGGGTCAACCTCACTCGAAACGTAAAGAATACGTAATTTGGACATTCTAAATTGATTTAGGGGAAAATTATCCCAAAAAAACTTTGCAAAAATATAAAAATTTTATCGGATTCCAGCTATATAATTTAAGCAAAGGTCTTTATTTTGCCTTGTGATTCTCGAAATCCGTCACCACAACATGATAAAATCCATTCTTAAGTACTTATTCTCGACTTTATTAGCTGCCTCACTCTTGTATTGGGCATTTTCCAAAAGTCAACTAGAATGGGATGATATTTACCAAACTCTCTTGCATGCCAATTATAGGTGGGTAACAGTAGCCATTGTCATTTCATTGGTATCCCATTGGTTGAGAGCCTTACGTTGGGAACAATTATTGGATAGTCTAAACTATCAACCAGGTCAAGTCAGAACCTTCTCTGCCGTACTCATTGGTTATTTTGCCAATTTCATTGTGCCAAGAATGGGCGAAGTTTCTCGTTGTGGTTCCCTTCAAAAAACAGCAGACATTCCCTTTGAAAAATCCTTTGGTACGGTTATTACGGAAAGAATTGTCGATTTATTAGGTCTAGTAGTCTTGGTTGGAATTACTTTTTTAGTCGAATGGAAACCCATCCAATCCTTCTTATTCCCACATACAGATACGCCACCTTTGACCTTAATCATGGGCTTGATTATCCTAGGTTTGATTGGACTGATCACTTTATGGTTCACCAAAGATTTTATCATAGCTAAATGGGAAGTCCTATCGAAAAGCTCTAAAGTCGGGCAAATCCTTTCTGGCTGGATTGACGGTATCATCAGCATCAAAGATGTTAAAAGACCTGGTTTATTTTTAATCTATACGGTGGCCATTTGGGTCGCTTATTTTTTAAATGCCTATACCCTACTTTTAGCGTTTCCAAGCAGTGAAAACTTAGGTTTTTCAGCTGCATTAAGTATTTTAGTAATGGGTACATTTGGTATGGCCACTCCTACACAAGGCGGAATTGGGGCCTACCATAGTCTAGTAGCATCCACCCTATTCTTCTATCAGATTCCCATGAAAGAAGCTACCGCCTTAGCTACTTTTTTCCACGGAACTCAAATGGCCACGATCTTGTTATTCGGGGGTATTAGTTTTATTCTAACTCTTTTCTTACCTAAAAAATTAAGCAGTGTCAACTCTCAGTGAACATAAAATCCATCCACTTAGTGAAGCTATTGAAATTCGTAAAGCTTGGAAAAATGACCATCAAAAAGTTGTTTTTACAAATGGATGCTTTGATATTTTACATCTAGGTCATGTCGATTACCTAGAAAAATCAAGTCAGGCAGGAGACAAAATGATTGTCGCCGTCAATTCAGATCGATCTGTTCGTGAATTAAAGGGACCTGAAAGACCTGTAAATTCGGAATATGCACGTGCCCGACTAATTGCTGCCCTTGGATTTGTTTCTCTAGTTATAATTTTTGACGAGGAAACACCGTTAGAATTAATTAAAGCTCTTTTACCTGATGTATTAATCAAAGGAAACGATTATACCATTGATACCATAGTCGGTTCAAAAGAAGTATTAGAAGCAGGTGGCGAAGTAAGTACCATTGACTTAGTACCCAATTACTCAACCACTGGAATTATTAACAAACTTAAAAAATAAAAGAAATGACAGGAATCTATGTTTTAACCATCCTTTTTGGAGTTATCGGAATGATGATTTCTTGGAGATTAAAATCCAAATTCAAACAGTATTCGGAAGTCCCGTTACAAAGTAATTTATCTGGCCAGCAAATCGCTGAAAAGATGCTTGCTGACCATGGAATCTACGATGTTCGGGTTATTTCTGTGGATGGACAATTAACGGACCATTATAACCCAACAGACAAAACAGTAAACCTAAGTACAGATGTGTATCACGGCCGCAATGCAGCTTCGGCGGCAGTCGCCGCTCACGAATGTGGTCACGCTGTCCAACATGCACAAGCTTATGCCTTTTTGCAATTTAGAAGTGCTATGGTACCATTATTGAATGTTGCCAATGGATTCATGCCTATTTTGTTAATGATTGGTATGATGATCTTGTACTCAACGGGCAATGCAACCCTATTAAGCATAGGTGTAGCTTTATTTGCATTAGCTACCATTTTTAGTTTTGTGACTTTACCTGTTGAATTTGATGCATCAAATCGCGCTTTGGCTTGGATAAAAAATAATCAAATTGTTAATTCAAGTGAATATGAAATGTCTAAAGATGCCTTGTGGTGGGCAGCCATGACCTATGTAGTTGCAGCCTTAGCTATGCTGGCACAATTACTCTACTACTTGAACTTATTAGGGGGACGAAGAAGTAACGACTAAGAAAAAAGGGCCAATTGGCCCTTTTTTTATACATGCAACTTGCTCTTTCGATAACTGTAACTAAAATAAATCACAAATCCTGCGATACACCAATACAAGAAGCGTTCCCAGTTGGTCGCTCCCATTTGTGTCATGAGATATAAATTGACTAATAAGCCTAATACTGGAATCAAAGATAAATTGACCTTATAGCTAAAATAAGCTAATACAAGCCAAATAAGAAAGAATGCAGATAGTAAGAAATGATCTACTCGAGCATCGCCTACCCAATGAGCTGTCCAGTAATTTGACCAAGAATCCGAATTGGGCAAATACAAATAAATCCCAATGACAAAACTTACCCCCACCCAATATTTGGCATTGATATAAGGTATTTTAAATTTGGATTTCTTTTGGTTTTCAGGATCTAAATCTAAAATTAAGACCCCTCCGCATACCAAAACAAAGGCAAATAAAGTTCCAATACTGCTTAGATTAATAACTTCTTCCAAATTGGCAAACAAGGCAGGAATACCCACTAAAACTCCAGTCATAATGGTAGAAAAAGAGGGAGTTCGGTATTTGGGATGAATATTGGAAAAGGCTTTGGGCAACAGTCCATCTCGTGACATAGTCATCCAAATACGTGGTTGCCCTAATTGATATACCAATAATGCACTGGTCAGAGCAATAACAGCACTTGCCGCTACAACACCTGCCACTCCGTGTAAACCAACCTGTGTAAACATATAGGCCAAAGGATCTTCAATACCTGCTAAGGAGGCAGATGGGACGATACCCGTTAAAACTAAAGTGACTAATACATACAATACCGTACATATAATCAAAGCCCACATCATGGCTTTGGGAATATCGCGTTGAGGATTCGTGCATTCCTCTGCTGTGGTAGAAATAGAATCAAAGCCGATATAAGCAAAACAAACAGCTGCCACACTTTTTAAAACTCCACTTATACCATTAGGAGCAAAGGGCGACCAGTTGTCAACCTGAACATAAAAAGCACCTACTCCCACTACAATCATAATGACCAAAAGCTTTAGAATAACCAATATATTATTCATATTCTTGGTTTCTCGAATGCCAATGTATACCAAATACGTGATGGCCGCTGTGATTAATAAGGCTGGAATATTGGCCACAAAATGCCATCCAAATAGAACTGGCGCTGTTGCATAAGCAGTATATCCTTCTCGAACATTGACGGATAGCGACTCGAACAACTGGCCTTGCGAAAGGGCAACTTGTGCATCAGCATAAGCCCTTTTAGCTGACAAAAAATCCATAGTTAGGTAATCTGGAATATGATAACCTAGTCCTTCCATTAAATCAACAAAATATTTTGACCAAGAAATGGCCACCGCCACATTGGATATGGCGTATTCCAACAAAAGATTCCAACCTAAAATCCAGGCGACAATTTCACCTAAACTTGTGTAGGCATAGGTATAAGCACTACCACTGATTGGAACCGTAGCTGCAAAGCGGGCATAGCAAAAAGCTGTAAACATGCAGGCTACTGCGGTAAAAACAAACAATAATGAAACGGCTGGCCCACCATTAGCTGATGCCTGTCCAATGGCGGAAAAGATACTAGCGCCAATGATTGCAGCAACCCCTAAAAAAGTTAAGTCACGCACTCCCAAATTGCGAACCATGGATCCACCTTCCAGCTTTTCTATTTCAATTTGATCTGAAACTATTTTATCAATGGACTTTTTGCGAAAAAAAGATGAATTCATGCAATTTGATTAGTTGATGTGATGGTAAGATTAACAAAAATACATCTTTCCCTAATAAATTCTAATTTGAACGATTTACTTACCTTTGCAGGAAAGAAAGAATATGTCGGTAGCTATTGTCATTTTAAATTTTAATGGAAAGCATTTTTTAGAAAAATTCTTACCATTGGTTATAGCTACTAGTCCACCTGGTACCATCTATGTGGCAGACAATGGTTCTACGGATGATTCTTTAAATTATTTGAAAAACCAATTCCCCGAAATACCCATTTTAATTGGAGAAGGAAACTTAGGATATGCAGGTGGCTATAACCGAGCTTTAAAATCCCTTGATACAGACTATTACGTTCTAATGAATTCAGATATAGAGCCAAATAAAAATTGGCTGAATCCATTAGTAGATTATATGGAGCGAAATCCTCAAGTTGCTGCCGTCCAACCGTTTATACTTGATTACCAAAATCCTGAACAATTTGAATATGCTGGTGGAGCAGGGGGATATTGGGACAATTTAGGATTTCCATTTTGTCGAGGTAGAATATTCGATTCCATAGAAAAAAATGATGAACAATATGCCACTAGTATAGTCAATTGGGCCACAGGTGCATGTTTATTAGTTCGTTCTGAAACGTATTGGAAAGTGGGGGGCTTAGATGACTATTTTTTTGCCCACATGGAAGAAATTGATCTATGTTGGAGATTTCAAAGAGCAGGATATCAGGTAGCAGCTGTAGCAGAAAGTACAGTTAAACACGTAGGAGGAGGAACTTTAGCAAAAGAAAACCCTTATAAAACCTATTTAAACTTTAGGAATAACTTGATTTTACTGTACAAAAACCTTTCAGGGTGGAAAAAATGTTTTATCATTTTAATGCGAATGGCAGCAGATGGATTAGCAGGAGTGAAATATCTATTTTCAGGTGACTTTGCTTTAATTTGGGCCATTCTCAAAGCTCATTTTGCATTTTATTTTTACATGTTGTTTCAACACCCCAAACAAAACCTAGCTCCAGAATTAGTTAAGGTGGAGAACATAGTTAGCTATCCCAAATCCATCATTTGGGGCTATTTTGTACAGAAAAAGAAAAAATTTACTGATTTAAAATTCTAGAATTCCCACACGGTTGGGTTATTTCTTTGTCGTAAGTATCGACGAATATTCATCCAAAAGGCTAGGATTAAATAAATAATAATGGGTGATCCCATGGTAATGAAAGACGTGTATATGAAATACAATCGGATGCTGGAGGTGGAAATTTTAAACTTCTCTCCTAATCTAGTACAAACTCCAAAAGCTTGATTTTCAACGAAATACTTTACTTTTTCCATGTAGCTAAATTTAATACCTACAAAAATATTAATTAATTAACCGTTTTAAGATGGTAAATTAAAATAATTCAAATTATTATACAAATATTACAATATTAAAATAAAATAATTGATAATTTGTAATATTTAATTTGAATTTGCTTGCATGCAATTGAATTTTATATACATTTGGGCACTTAAAAGTTTTAATTCAGCAAAATTCTCGACTTCATCCCTCCTAGTATCTTCCCGGTTTACACTCCATTTGATTCTATAAGTTTGTCCCAGTCAAAATTCTTGCGTCTAAAATTCTTTAAGATTTAATTTTTAACATTAATTTTTTATGCAAACTGGTAAAGTAAAATTTTTCAACGAGACGAAAGGTTTCGGATTCATCGTTGACGATCAAACAGGTGAAGACATTTTTGTACACGTAACTGGCTTAGCTGGTGTTACGATTCGCGAAAATGACAGCGTTTCCTACGAAGTAACTGACGGAAAGCGTGGAGCTAACGCTATCAATGTAAAGAAAATCTAATTTTCTTACATGTCCTTGATTAGAGCAAATCAGTATTTTCCAATATATATTAGGTTATCCTATTAAAATTGCAACATTGATCTCTAATAAAGAGAAAAGAAAAAGCCATCCTTTGGGATGGCTTTTTTGATTTCAGACTATATTTTCTATTAGGATTCAATCCAAGCGACTACTTCTTCTTTGCTTGGCATAGCAGCTTCTATTTTTAGCTTTTTACGCAAGCCACCCAAATCATTAAATACTTTATTGGGGTTGGCGGCCTTCAAAGCTTCTAAAGTCAAAATTCCCATTTTTTGTAATGCTGGGATCCAATATTCAGCTACTCCTGCTTGAACAAAATCAGCATCCGAAGAAACTTCTTTTATTACTTCAGGGCGCATTTGAGGGAAGAATAAAACTTCTTGAATGGATGCTTGGTTCGTCATCAACATCGTTAATCGATCAATTCCTATTCCAATACCAGAGGTTGGAGGCATAGCATATTCCAACGAACGGATGAAATCATGATCCATGACCATGGCCTCATCATCTCCTTTTTCAGCCAATCTCAATTGGTCTTCAAATCTTTCTTTTTGATCGATTGGATCATTTAATTCCGAATAAGCATTGGCAATCTCCTTACCATTCACAAATAATTCAAATCGCTCTACCAAACCTTCTTTTGAACGGTGTTTTTTGGTAAGCGGTGACATCTCAACTGGATAATCAATAATGAATGTTGGTTGAATTAAATTAGCTTCTACTTTTTCACCAAAAAGCTCGTCGATTAGCTTCCCTTTACCCATCTGTTCATCTACTTCCATTCCAAATTCTAGGCATTTGGCACGTAAAGCATCCTCTGATAATGCATCCACATCCACTCCCGAATACTTGAGGATTGCTTCCGAAATAGACAATTTAGGATATGGGCCTGCAAATTCAATGGCATTATCCCCTACCATCACTTTCGTTTGTTGATGTAAGGTTTGTGCTACGGTTTCAAAGATTTTTTCCGTCAAATCCATCATCCAATGGTAGTCTTTATACGCTACATAGAATTCTAAAGATGTGAATTCAGGATTATGGGTACGATCCATCCCTTCATTTCTAAACATCTTCCCGAACTCATATACCCCGTCAAAACCACCTACAATTAGACGTTTCAAATACAACTCATTGGCAATGCGCAAATAAAGCGGCATGTCCAAGGTATTGTGATGCGTTTTGAAAGGTCTAGCCGAAGCACCACCATGGACCGCTTGTAATACGGGTGTTTCTACCTCTAACCAACCTCGCTCATCAAACATGGCTCGCATGGTCGATATGATTTTGGCACGTTTGATAAAAATATCTTTAACAGAAGGATTGACTATCAAATCGACATAACGCTGACGATACCTCATTTCTGGATCAGAAAAAGCATCAAAGGTTTGTCCTTCGGCTTCTTTAACCACAGGTAAAGGTTTTAAAGCTTTGGATAACAAGGTGAATTCACGAACATGGACAGAAATTTCCCCCATTTGCGTGGTGAAAACATAACCTTTCACACCAATGATATCCCCAATATCCAACAGCTTTTTAAATACGGTATTATATAATGTTTTATCTTCTCCTGGACACAAATCATCTCTTCTAAAATACAATTGTATACGACCGCTCGCATCTTGCAATTCAGCAAAAGAGGCATTACCCATAATACGAAATCCCATCAAGCGACCTGCCAAAGTTACATCTTGAAAATTGGCTGATTCTGGAGAATAATCTGACAAAATTTCCTTGGCATAGACGTTCACGGGATATGCTTCTGCAGGATAAGGATCAATGCCTAAAGCCATCAAATCCAATCTTTTTTGTCTTCTTAGTTGTTCTTGCTCACTTAAAATCATGGGGTATTTGCTAATTTCTTGAATGAAGTGCAAAATTAACCAATTATAGCCCGATTAAAAAATTGACACCTCAATCAAGCTAAAGATTCCACATTTACTACCCATGAAAATGATAATAAAATTCACAAAAAGCTGCTAGTTAGTGATCTGAGTGGGTCAAATTGACATAGTCTGACAGATTTCTCTAATTAAAATTGGATAGGCGATCATTTCGACATAAATACAAATTTAAAATTCTGCCAATTCTTAAATCTTGTTAATAAAATTTAGAGTACAGAACAATGGCACACAAATTGCGTTAATTTAGCACATCTAAAATCTAACGCATTTTTAATATTATGGAAATCAAAAACCACCTTAAAACGTATGTGATTATCGCACTTCTATCAAGCGGAATCACCCTTGGCGCCTATTCTTTATTGAACTTGGGTTCCTCGCACACCATAGGTGATGCACCTTCAGCATTTACAAGTTCTGTTTCCAACATTCAAAATGTCCCCGGAAATCCCGGTGAATTCACTTTTGCAGCAGAAAAAACAACTCCTGCGGTAGTGCATATTAAAACCAAGATGACAGCTCGCCAGAGTCGACAATCATCTAGCCCATTTGATGACTTTTTTGGATTTGGAGATCCATTTGGTGGTCGCCGTCAACAAGCTCCCCAAACTCAAGAAGCTTCTGGATCTGGGGTCATCATTAGTTCCGATGGGTATATTGTTACCAATAATCACGTTGTTCAAGAAGCAGAGGAAGTAAGCGTAATCTTAAATGATAAACGTGAATTTAAGGCTAAAGTTATTTCTACTGACCCTTCTTCCGACTTAGCTGTGATTCAAATCAAAGCAGAAAATTTACCATTCTTAACATTTGGTGATTCAGATGCACTTCGTGTGGGAGAATGGGTATTAGCTGTGGGTAATCCATTTAACTTGGAGTCAACTGTTACAGCAGGTATTGTATCTGCCAAGGGCCGTCAAAACATCATTGACCGTGACGGAGATACCAATCCTTTAGAATCATTTATTCAAACGGATGCGGCTGTAAATCCAGGAAACTCGGGTGGAGCTTTGGTTAATCTAAAAGGAGAATTAATTGGTATCAATACGGCTATATATTCTAGAACGGGTCAATTTGCAGGATATTCTTTTGCTGTTCCTGTGAGTATAGTTAAGAAAGTCTCTTCAGATTTGATCAAATATGGTAATGTACAACGTGGTTTCTTGGGTGTGAGTATCAGCGAAGTAAATGCCAAATTGGCAGAAGAAAAAGACTTAAAATCGAAAGATGGAGTCTATGTGGGAGGATTCTCCGAAAATTCAGCTGCTAAAGATGCTGGTATTAAAATCAACGATGTCATCACTAAAATTGATGGTACTGATACGAAATCTTCTTCCAAATTAATGGAGATTGTTGGTAGAAAACGTCCAGGTGAAAGCATTTTAGTTACGGTGAATCGCGATGGTCAAACCAAAGAATTCAAAGTTACTTTGAAAAACAAAGATGGAAATACCTCAATCGTAAAAGGAGATGTTGGCGAATCAACTAAATCCGACTTCTTAGGGGCTAAATTTGGTACCATCAGTAGTGCTGATAAAGAAAAATTCAAAGTTAGCAATGGTGTAAAAGTGATTGAAGTATTGGCTGATGGCCGACTTGAGATGTATGGATTATCTAAAGGTTCCATTATTACTAAGATTAACGATAAGGCCGTTAGTGACCCTAAAGAAGCTGTTCAGTTATTAGAAGCGCGTAAAGGCCGAATAAAACTTGAAGGTGTAGATGTGGATGGTTCCCGTTTCATTTATGTCCTATAAAATGATTGAAAATTTAAGGCTTTGAAATCAAAAAAGTCCCTCGATAATCGAGGGACTTTTTTTTGTTTTTGAACGCTTATTTCTAACGCTGTCAAGGTTTAGAACCTTGCCAGCGTTGAGCGTTCATAACGATTTTGAAAATAAATATGTTGTCCAAGACATTGATAATGTTTCCACACAAATATTAGTACATAAAAAAGAGCCGAGTGGATGCTCAGCTCTTTTAACTTATATTCTACTTGAATTACTTTTTATAAGTAACTGTTTTTACTGCTTGAATCGTACGTTCAATACTTGGTAAAATCTCTTCTATCAAGGTTGGTGCATATGGCAAAGGCAAATCCTTCGAGTTAACACGTACCACTGGTGCATCTAAATAATCAAATGCCCAACGTTGTAAATGATACGTAATTTCAGATGAAATAGCCGATAATGGATTAGCTTCTTCAACCACAACGCAACGATTTGTTTTCTTAACTGATTCTACCACTGTGATGTAATCAATAGGACGTACACTACGTAAGTCGATAACTTCTGCATTGATTCCCTGCTTAGTTAATTCTTCCACAGCTGGCATCACCACACGAGAAAGCATTTTACCAAAGGTTACAATCGTTACATCTTTACCTTCTTTCACGATATTAGCTTTACCAATTGGAATTAAAAATTCTCCATCGGGTACCAATCCTTTATCACCATACATCAACTCTGATTCCATAAAAATTACAGGATCATTGTCTCTGATAGATGCTTTTAACAAGCCTTTAGCATCTGCCGGATTAGAAGGAACCACTACTTTCAAGCCTGGTGTATTTGCATACCAGTTTTCAAAGTTCGACGAGTGCTGCGACGACAATTGGCCTGCATTACCTGTTGGACCACGGAAAACAATAGGACAAGAATATTGACCACCTGACATCGACATCATTTTAGATGCCGAGTTGATAATTTGATCAATTGCGACCAAAGAGAAGTTGAATGTCATAAACTCGACAATAGGACGTAAGCCATTGGCTGCCGCTCCTACTCCAATACCTCCAAATCCTAACTCTGCAATCGGAGTGTCAATTACCCTGTCTGGACCAAACTCATCCAACATACCTTGGGAAACTTTGTATGCACCATTGTATTCAGCAACTTCTTCACCCATTAAAAAAACGGATGCATCGCGTCGCATCTCTTCTTGCATTGCCTCACGCAAGGCTTCTCTGAATTGAATCTCTCTCATAAAATGTTAAGGTGTATGAAAAAACATAACCGCGCAAAATTAGGCAAGAAAAAGCATACCACAAAACCAAAATTAGGTTCTCAAATTGCCCAATTTGAGAAATTCGTGGTATTTTTAAACTTTGATACCAATTTTACATCTTATGTCTGTACAAATAGCTTCGATTTCCACTTCATTACCCGCATTTCTCAACTCTAAAAACTATTCTAGAGTTATAGTATTGGTGGATGAGCTAACTCAAAAACATTGTTTACACAAGATTGAAAATATTCTTCCTGAAAATTATATCAAAGTGGTCATCAAATCAGGTGAGACACATAAAAACTTGACAACTTGTGTGAAAATCTGGGAAGTCATGACTAAAGCCAATTTGGACAGACATGCTCTAATGATCAATTTAGGAGGTGGAGTTATTGGAGATATGGGAGGATTTTGTGCTTCCACTTATAAAAGAGGCATTGATTTCATACAAATACCAACTACTCTACTGGCCCAAGTAGATGCTAGCGTAGGTGGAAAACTAGGCATTGATTTTCAAGGATTTAAAAACCATTTAGGAGTATTTCAATTACCAAAAACGGTTTTAATTGACCCCTCTTTCTTAGAAACATTGACAGATAGGGAAAAAAGATCAGGTTTTGCTGAAATCATTAAACATTGCTTAATCCGAGATGCCACTAAATGGACTGAAATTAGCCAACTAGATTGGCAAGAAAACGATTTTGCTACTTTAGTTGCACATTCCGTTGCCATCAAAGAAGCCATTGTTACCGAAGATCCTAAGGAAGCTGGTATTCGTAAAATTCTTAATTTAGGACATACCTTAGGACATGCAGTTGAAACATTTTTGCTAAATCAAGGCAAGAGAAAAATCTTACATGGAGAGGCTGTGGCTGTTGGAATAATCACAGAGGCATTCCTATCTTACGATCGTGGCTTAATTAGCTTATCTGAATTGGAAGATATTGAGGCTTACCTTTTTGCCACATATGGGAAAGTGACAATCAAAGAAAGTGAAATTCCAGAAATCATTCGATTGACGATGCAAGACAAAAAGAACCTCGGAAATGAGGTTCGTTTCTCTTTATTAACGGGAATTGGTGATTGTGGATATGATATTCCTGTAGGGAAATCAGAAATGAAAAAAGCCTTACAATATTACATTGGCTAATTACTCAATCACTTGAGGTACTTTAAAATAACTTTCATTGGTGTTAGGCCCAAGGTTCAACGCCTTTTGACGATCTAGCATCGCTTTAGCTTGATCTTCTCTAAAATGATTTAAAGCAGGGGTCATGTGAACTAAGGGTTCAACAGATGAAGTATCTACTGCATTCAATGCCTCCATCCAATCCAACACTTTATTGATGGAATCCTGCATATCCTGAATTTTTTCCTCTTTAAGCTCTAAACGAGCCAAATGAGCAATTTTAATTACATCGTCCTTATTTACTTTCATCGTTCTTAGGATTTAATTTTTTGTCATCTGGCATTTCTTTATCCAAAAATGCATTCAGTGCATCGCGATTCAAGGTCGACGTAATTTGTCCAAATGAATCAATGTTCATCTCAAAGCCAGTCAAATCTGGATGTACTTTGGGAGCTTTTTCCTTTACTTTCTTTGATTTATCTTTCATATCAAATCGTTGGGAATTTTTCTAAAGCTTTATTTAGTCTTGCTAACACTTGATCTTTCCCCCAAAGTTCCAAGGAAATCATTAAATCTGGGCCAGCTCCTTTTCCGCTCATTGCTACTCGAAATAACTGCATCACCTTACCCATTTTGATTCCTGCTTGCTCTAAACATTGGTGAATACTATGTTTGATTTCTTCAGCATGCCAATCTTGACATAGCGGTAATGCTGCTCCAATAAGTTCCAAAGCTTGTTTGGTTTCTGCATTCCATTTTGAAGCCAATACTGTAGCATCGTAATTTTCAGGAAATTCAGAAAATTCTTGTACCATTTGGCCCAATTGCTGAGGAAAAGTAATACGGTCCAAAAACAAATGCACAAAAGCTTCTCCCTTCTCCGATTCAATAGTTGGCAAATATATAGAAGCTAACTCCTTGGCATCATGCTGTTTCAAATACTGTTCATTAAACCATTGGGCCTTTTTAACATCGAATTTTGCGCCAGCTTTATTAATTCTTTCCAAAGAAAAAGCGGCAACTAATTCATCCAATGAGAAAAGCTCTTGCTCCGTCCCCGGGTTCCATCCCAAAAAGGCCAAGAAATTCAAGGTCGCTTCAGGCAAATATCCTTCTTGCTTGAATCCTTTGGAAATAACACCTGTTTGAGGGTCTTTCCATTCCAATGGAAACACGGGAAAACCACCTAAATCAGCATCACGCTTAGAAAGCTTTCCATTCCCTTCTGGTTTAAGTAATAGCGGAAGGTGAGCAAATTGTGGAGGATTCCAACCAAATGCTTGATATAATAATATATGTAAAGGAGCCGAAGGCAGCCATTCTTCCCCACGAATCACGTGAGTAATCTGCATAATATGATCATCCACCACATTGGCAAGATGGTATGTTGGCATTCCATCTGACTTCATTAATACTTTATCATCAATGCTAGAAGTATGCACATGTACCCAATCACGTATCACATCTTGAAAGCGAATTTCCCCTTTAGCAGGTACCTTCAAACGAATAACGTAAGGGGTATTGTTGGCTAATAACTGATCCACTTCTTCTTTAGAAAGTGCCAAAGAATTTCTCAATTTAACGCGTGTAACCGCATTGTATTGAAAGGCTGATCCTTGACTTTCAAAAGTGGTACGCATGGCGTCCAATTCTTCCGAGGTATCAAAGGCATAATATGCTTTTCCTGATTGAATTAATTCATCCGCATAGGTCTTATAAATATCCTTTCTTTCACTTTGACGGTATGGTTCATAAGGTCCACCTACACCTATTCCTTCGTCAGGTGAAATCCCTAACCAAGCTAAACTCTCCAATATGTATGCTTCTGCACCAGGAACAAAACGTGCCTGATCGGTATCTTCAATACGTAAAATGAAAGTCCCTCCCAATTTACGAGCTAGTAAAAAATTATATAAGGCTGTTCGAACTCCACCAATATGTAATGGACCTGTAGGGCTAGGAGCAAAACGAACACGTACTGAATTAGGCATATGAATTTATTTATGGGCAATACAAGAAATTTCTACACGAACATCTTTGGGTAAACGAGCTACCTCCACCGTTTCTCTTGCGGGCGGATTAACAGAAAAATACTGGGCATACACCTGATTAATCTGAGCAAAATGATTCATGTCTTTAACAAAAATGGAACATTTAACTACATCTTGATAGTCATAACCAGCCTCTTTCAAAATATAACCAAGGTTTTTTAATACTTGATGGGTTTCTTCTTCAATATCTCCTCCAGCTTCCAATACTGAAATAGCAATTTGACCTGAAACATATAAGACTCCATGAATGGCAACCGCTTGAGAATAGGGGCCAATTGCTGCTGGAGCTGATTCCGATAAAATTATTTTTTTTGTCATACCTTTGAAAAAAGAAATGCAAGTTACCAAAAAAATAAGGATTTACTGAATCTAAGACGAGCTTTCTCCCTAAAATATGCTTTCAAAAATCCATCCATTTATTAGCAAAAACAAAGGAATTGGCTTCATGCTTTTATCCTCATTGTGCTTTGCCATGATGTCGGCCATGGCCCAAAGGATGAGTAAATTTTTCCCTTCTGTCGAACTGGTTTTATTTCGAAATGCCGTTGGCTTACCCTTTTTAATACTAAGCCTTTGGCAAAAACCTGCGCTACAAACAGGTGGAAAATTAGGATTCCTAATATTCCGAGGTTTATTGGGGGCTTTTACTTTGTATTGTTTGTTTTATGCATTAGAACACCTGGGATTGTCGTTAACGAATACGTACGGACAAGCATTTCCTCTATTCATTGCCATATTTACCTTTATTTGGATCCCTACAGAAAGTTTAAAAAGCAAACAAGTCTTATTTCTATTGATGGGCTTCATGGGTATTCTATTGATCTTTCGACCTTCAGCCGACAAACATTGGCAAAACCATTCAGTCGGATTATTATATGCTATGGGTACCGCATTAGGTTACATGGCCATAAAGGAAGCTCAGAAATATTATGATTCCCGCTGGGTCATCTTTTCCTTCATGGCGGCAGGTTTTACAGCATCTTGTATCTCTTTAATCTTAGGAACTTGGGGAAATTTGCCTAATAGTTTTTGGTCTGGCCAATGGGTTAGTCCTCAAGGAACTCAATACATCGAGATTATCATCATGGGCCTTTTGGCCTTGGGTGTTCAAAGTTTCACGACCCAAGCTTTAAGATTTGAGAAAACGAGTATTGTAGGTGCTGTGGGAAATAGTGCTGTCTTATTTTCTATAATAATAGAAATCATCTTAGGCCATGGCCTGCCAGACATGATTGTGATGATCGGAATGGCTTTAGTCATTGTGGGGAGCTACCAAATCTCCAAAAAATAAAACCTTGAATTCGTTTGTAATGCTATCGAGGTAAACGAAAAAAGGCCAGCAAATGAAATTATTTGCTGGCCTTTTAAGCTTTCATATCAAAGTATGGATTAAGCTGTAGCTGAATTCATAACTTCCGTTTGTTTACGGATAGATTCTAAGTGAACCAATTTGAATAATTCTTCTACAAACTCAGGATATAAACCTAAGCCTTTAGCTTGATTAGCACGATCTCCGTGTAATTGCTTCCAACGATCTAATTGCAATACAGCAACATTATTATCACGCTTATATTCTCCTAATTTCTCAACAACTGCCATACGAGCTGTTAATACTTCTAACAATTCACGGTCGATATTATCAATTTTCTCACGCAACGCAGCTAATTCATCTGAGAAATCTGCACCATAATTTGCTTTTCTAACTTCTAATTCGCGCAACATCTCTCCTAATTTCTCTGGAGTAACTTGTTGTGAAGCATCTGACCAAGCAGCATCTGGATCACGGTGCGTTTCAATGATCATACCGTCATAATTCAAATCCAAGATACGTTGAGATAACTCCATCAATAACGCACGCTTACCAGCCATGTGAGATGGATCTCCGATAATTGGCATTTGAGGGAATAAACGCTTCAATTCAACAGCCATAGCCCACATTGGTGAATTACGGTATTTCGTTTCTTGAGCATTAGAAAAACCGCGGTGAATAGCACCTAATTTCTTAATACCAGAACCTTGTAAACGTTCGAATGCACCTACCCAAAGAGCTAAATCTGGGTTAACAGGGTTTTTTACCAATACGGGAATATCAACTCCTTTTAATGCATCGGCTAAATCTTGTACGTTAAATGGATTAACGGTAGTACGAGCACCAATCCACAAAACATCGACGCCATATTTCAAAGCTAATTCGATATGCTCAGGAGTGGCTACTTCAATAGCCAATGGTAAACCTGTTTCTTTCTTTGCTTCAACCAACCACTTTAAAGCTGGCTCTCCCATGCCTTCAAAGCTTCCTGGACGAGTACGAGGTTTCCAAACACCAGCACGCATAATATGCGCATAGCCTTCCGCTTTGATACGACGGGCTGTCTCTAATACTTGATCCTCAGTTTCAGCAGAACAAGGTCCCGCTATGATAAGCGGCTTGCCATCTGTCTGAATCCATTCTTGCATCGGCACTACTTCTAAATTGGCATTCATAAATTTGGATAGATTAAAAGAGCCTAAGCTCAAAACTGTTTTAATATTAATATTCTTGTGTTACAGATTCGGTTAAAATTTATTCACTTATATTTGCAGGCAATTTAAAAAAAATGACCCACCAAACATCTTCGAAAAAGTTGAAAAAGCTATCTTTTGAGGACACCCAAATCGCCTTTGCTTCTAAAAGCGATTTTCAACTCCGCAAGTCCTATTGGATATTTGCGATAATGAACCAAAATTGGCTTGTAAAGTTAGGGACTTTTTTCATCAAATTATTCCTTTTCTTGCATTTACCTGTTAAAAAAATAATAAAAACTACTCTTTTTGGCCAATTTTGTGGAGGAGAGTCGATACAGGAATGCCAAACAACCATCCAAGAACTGGATAAAGCTCATATCGGCACAATCCTTGATTATTCGGTTGAGGGGGAAGAAAACGACAAATCTTTCCAATTAACTAAAAATGAAATCCTTAAAACTATTGTCCAGTCACATGAGAGTAGCGCAATACCTTATGCTGTTTTCAAAATGACAGGGATTTTCAATAGCGAGCTATTAGAAAAATACCAAACAGAAAAAGGACTAACAGAAGAGGAAGAAATTGACTTCCTGAAAAGCAAGGAATATCTCATCGAAATTTGCCAAGAGGCATACAATCAACAAGTTAAGCTGTTCATTGATGCTGAGGAGAGCTGGATTCAAAATACGATTGATGAATTGTGTTATGAAATGATGCAGCGCTACAATCAAAAGACAGCCATTATTTTTAATACATTCCAAATGTATCGGGTAGATATGTTGGAGAATTTACATCATGCCATTCAGGTAGCAATAGATCAATCCTATTTCTTGGGAGTTAAATTAGTTCGGGGAGCCTATTTAGAAAAAGAGCGTTTGAGAGCCCATGAGGATGAATATTCTGAGCCTTTACACAAAGAAAAAGAAGCAACTGACCGTGATTTTAACTTAGGAATTCAAGCCTGTTTAGATCATTTGGACCAAGTTCATTTCTGTGTAGGAACACACAATGAGCAAAGTTGTCAATTGCTTTGTCAATGGATGGAAGAAAAAGGAATTTCACAAAATCATCCACATATCTACTTTGCACAATTATTGGGCATGTCAGATAATATATCTTATAATTTAGCGTCTTCAGGATATAACGTAGCCAAATATGTACCATATGGTCCAGTTTCTTCCGTTATGCCTTATTTATTTCGCCGAGCTGAAGAAAACAGTTCCATTGCGGGCCAAACATCGAGAGAATTTGCCCTTTTACAAAAAGAAGTGAGCCGAAGAAAAAACCTATGAAGTTGAAAAATTACCGCTATTTTTTAGTCAGCATTGCTATTATATTGATCGATCAAGCCATTAAATTATCGGTACATTTTTTCATGGAGCCAGGCTATTTTGGTCAAATTGAAGTCTTAGGCAGTTATTTCAAATTACATTACACGCTAAACCCGGGAATGGCGTTTGGGATTCAACTCGGAACTATTTACGGCAAACTCATGCTTACCAGTTTTCGTATCATAGCGATGTTTGGAATTGGTTATTACCTCTACAGTTTCACCAAGAAAAAAATGCATGCCGGTTTACTAGTATGTATGGGCTTGATTTTAGGCGGGGCCATTGGAAATTTAATTGATTCTATATTTTACGGAGTTTGGTTTAATAATGCTCCTGTGAATGCTCCGATGACTTGGTTTCACGGACAAGTAATTGATATGTTTTTCTTTGATATCTGGGAAGGTATTTTACCTAATTGGATCCCAATTTGGGGAGGCAGTTATTACTCCACTCCTATCTTTAATTTTGCAGATGCATCTATTTTTTGCGGTGTGGTCATTTTTCTTTTTTTTCAAAATTCATTCTTGGAAAAACATCAGGTGAAAGAAAATCATGACATATCATCTGAATCTGCCGAATTAAAAGAACACGAAGATACTATGCTTTAGAATCTAAGGTGGATTTGGTATATTCAAGGAATGGAAACCTATACCCTCTTCTTTTTTCTAGCCCTTTTAGCCGAAATTATCGGAACAGTCAGTGGCTTTGGTTCTTCCATTTTATTCGTCCCGCTAGCGTCCTTGATTTTAGACTTTAAAATCGTTTTAGGCGTTACTGCCGTATTTCACGTATTTAGCAATACTTCCAAAATTCTTCTATTTAGAAAAGGGATAGACAAAAATATTGTCTTCAAATTAGGTATTCCGGCTGTCCTATTTGTCATATTGGGAGCGTTATTAACTAATTATATTCCACAAAAAAAGATTGAGCTTAGTATGAACATCATCATTCTAGCTCTATCTATTTATTTGATGTCTGGAGCCCACCGCAGAATCCAAAAGAATAATCAGAATTTATATACTGGTGGAGCTATATCTGGCTTTTTAGCTGGATTAATAGGTACTGGTGGGGCTATCCGAGGAATTACCTTAGCTGCTTTTCAATTAGAAAAAGATGTATTTATTGCGACATCTGCAGTCATCGATTTTGGGGTCGACTTGAGTCGAGCAGTGGTATATATTTCCCAAGGATACTTTCATCGAGAACATATTATTCTTATCCCCTTTTTGATTATTATCAGTATTGTAGGCACCTATTTAGGAAAGATTATCTTGACTAAAATTTCTGAAAATGCTTTTCGCTACATTGTTTTATCGGTCATTATCATCACAACAATCATTCAAACAATACATTATTTTCAAGATTAATTAGGTTGAATTCTCGCTGATTCCCGACATTTTTCGGTAAATAATGTATTTCTAGCTGAATTATGCCGAAATTGCAGAAAATTAGGCGAACTATATCCTGTCCATTGAACCAATTTACAGGACTTGCCGTTTAAACTAGTAGCGTAACATTCATTTTCATCACTATGGCTAACACGAATCTCATTGGACTAGACAGTCAAAAATCAGAAGAACTAGCAGCTAAATTGAACATCCTTCTGGCAGATTATCAAATACTTTATATCAATGCAAGGGGATTTCACTGGAATATATCAGGGGAAAAGTTCTTCGAATTACATTTGAAATTTGAAGAAATTTACAATGATGCATTATTGAAAATTGATGAAATTGCTGAGCGAATTCTAACTTTAGGTCATACGCCATTGCATTCTTTCACGGATTATGTAGCTAATGCAACCATCAAGGAAGTGAAGCATGTATCTGATGGAAAAGAAGCATTAGGCCATATACTACATGGTTTTCAAGCACTTATTTTGCTTGAAAGAGAATTGTTGAATTTGGCTTCAGATGCCCAAGATGAAGGGACGAATGCCCTTATGAGCGATTACATTCGTGAGCAAGAGAAGTTAATTTGGATGTTTGCTGCATTTCTTAAAAAATAATACGTCTATCATTTTAGACAACGAGTTCCTTTTCGTCCGACCGGTGATCAAGAAATCAAAACAATCCGGTCGATAAACAAAAAGGCAATATGTCATTTGAAAAATTAAAGTTAATTGAGCCTATTCTGAAGGCTTTACAATCAGAAGGTTACACTACTCCAACTCCTATTCAAGCTCAAGCCATTCCTTTGGTTTTAGACAGAAAGGACTTATTGGGTTGTGCACAAACAGGTACAGGTAAAACAGCTGCATTTGCTATTCCCATTATTCAACTACTAACACAAGACAAGCATTTACCCGCAGGAAAAAGACTCATTAGAAGTCTAATATTAACTCCAACTCGGGAATTAGCCATTCAAATAGGTGAAAGCTTTGAGAGTTATGGAAGAAACACCAATTTGCGGTATAAAGTTATATTTGGGGGAGTAAGTCAACATAGTCAAGTAGAGTCTTTACGGGCTGGTGTAGACATATTAGTGGCTACTCCGGGTCGTTTATTGGATTTGATGAATCAAAAGATTATCAGTCTTCAAAATATTCAATTCTTTGTTTTGGATGAAGCTGATCGTATGTTGGACATGGGCTTTGTACATGATGTTAAGAAAGTCATTGCTCGATTACCCCAACGAAGACAATCATTATTCTTTTCAGCAACAATGCCTCCTGCGATTGTAGAATTGGCCAATAGTATATTGGTTAATCCTTCCAAAGTGGAAGTTACCCCTGTATCCTCTACTGCGAACACCATCAATCAAGTGGTCTATTTTGTCGATAAGGATAACAAACGCAAATTGTTGATTGATATTCTAAAAGACAAATCGATTGAAAGGGCTCTGGTTTTTACTAGAACCAAGCATGGTGCTGATCGTGTAGCGAAAGATTTAACTAAGGCAGGTGTCAATTCACAGGCCATTCATGGAAATAAGTCGCAAAATGCAAGACAAACGGCTTTGAATAATTTCAAATCGAAATTAACGCGGGTACTTGTAGCAACAGATATTGCCGCTCGTGGTATCGATATTGATGAATTGACACACGTCATCAATTATGAGTTACCTAATATTCCAGAATCCTATGTTCACCGAATTGGGCGTACGGGACGAGCAGGTGCTAGTGGTATAGCTATTGGCTTCTGTGAGGCAGAGGAGAAAGAATACTTAAGGGATATTCAAAAATTAATTGGTAAGCAAATCCCGGTCATCGAGGACCATCCTTATCCATTAATGAATCATACCATAGCTAAGAAAGCTGCCAAGCCACAGCGTCCACCTAGAGCGGCAGGAACTACCTCTTCCCACAGAAACAGTGGTACTCCACGCACAGGTGCGCCTGCAGGTGCAAATACCTCAGGTACAGCAGCGCCTAAAAAGAATACACCTTACACAGGATGGAAAAAGAATAAATACCAGGGTGGAAAGGCTTAGGTGTTAATTATTAGTGATTGGGGTATTAGTGGTTGATTCCTTGATTCATGGTTCACTATTCTTAGATTTGTCAACTTTTAAAAAGTTGACAAATCTACTAGTTAGCAAATCTTCAAGTTAATAAATCTCATAGCTGACAAAGCTACCAACTAATCCCTCAAATTAATTGATAAAATGCTTCTTAATTCATTTTTATCAACTATTTGGGCATAAAAAAAGGGTGCAAGATCAATCTTGCACCCTTTTTTATGGTAGAAATTATCTTATTTCTTTGTTGCTGGAGTAGCTGTTTTAGTTGCTGGAGTAGTAGTCGCAGCAGCAGGAGTAGCCGTTACTGGCTTAGGAGTAATACCCATTTTCTTCAACACTAAATCAGAGATGCTAGCATCAGCTGGATAGTGTAGCAAAATTGGAGCAGTTCCCATACCTGCGTCATAATTGAAAACATACGTATAAGCGTTCTCATTAGCTACTGCATGCATGTTTTCTTCAATTTTCTTCAACAAAGGTTGTAACAATTGAGCTTGTTTCTTTTGCAATGAAGACTGAGAATTTTGTTGAAACTCCTGGATTGAAGTCTGTAAATTCTGCAATTCCTTCTCTCTATCTTGCTTAATAATATCAGCTGTACTAGCTGGCAATTTCTCAAATACAGCTAATTTATCTTGAAAGTCTTTCACCTTTCCTTGATACAATGTCTCATATTGCTTCTGCGTATTTTTCAAATCCTCTTCCACTTGTTTAGCTTCAGGCATTTGACTTAATATGTAATCTGCATTAATAAATCCGATCTTAATCTGCGCCTTAAGAGGCATTACAGCCATTCCGAACACTAGGCCCATGGCCAATAAAAATTTGGTTTTCATACGTGAGTTTAATTGATTATTAATTTTCTTTTACTGGTTTACTTTTATCAGTTGCTTTATCGACCAAATTCGGATCTAATTCCAATCCCAATTCTTCCAATACATAATCAGAATAGTCGTGTACTGGATTGGTATAAATCATAGCCAATCCATCATTTGCCTTATCAAATAAGAAATCAAGTCGCTTTTGGCGAACAACTTTCTCCACAGCCTTGGAAACTTCATCCAACACGGGTTTCAATGCGGCTTGTTTGAACTTAAACAATTCGCCTTCAGCCCCAAAAATCTTATTTTGAAATGACCTGGCTTCATTGTCCTTTTGACGAATGATACTTAACCTTTGTTGACGCAAGTCTTCGGTCAACAATAATTCTTCTAATTTATATTCTCTCTCTAACTTAGCTACTTCCTCATTTTTACTTGAAATCTCCTGAATCCATTGTTTGGTCATTTGATCTATCTTGCCTTGAACTTGTTTGTACTCAGGCATTTTAGACGTAATGAACTCGGTATCAATGTATCCAAATTTTTGGGCATAAGACCTTTGTCCTAGCACCGTAAGCATCAAAATTAAGAAAAAAATCGACTTTTTCATTGTATGCTGCTAAATCACTATCTAATCTGCTGACCAATAGAGAACGTAAAGGCCTGACGTCCAAAATCAGAATCACCTGGTCTAGGTTTATCAAATCCAAAACCATAATCTATACCAATCATACCAAAGGCTGGCATAAATATACGTGCACCAAATCCAGCCGACTTATATAAATTAAATGGATTATAATCTGATAAAGAAGAGAAGTTGTTACCTCCTTCTGCAAAACCCAATACAAAAATGGTTGCTGAAGGATTTAAGGACACTGGATAACGTACCTCCATCACAAATTTATTATAGGCCACTCCACCATTTCCATAAGATCCAGACGGCCCAATAACACGATCTTTATAACCTCTTAATCCAACGATATCACGGTTGAAAGAGAAGCCTTGCACCATACCCGAACCTCCTAAATCAAAACGCTCAAAACGAGTAGTTTCTTTTCCTCCATAAGACCCTAAGAATCCTAAGTGTGCTCGCGTATGCAAGACAAATTTACCTGCCAAAGGACTAAACCAGCTAGCATCTAACATCCATTTATGGTACTCAATGAGTTGGCCCGTTTTATTACCCCCTAATAAAGAATATGGTGGGGTTAATGACGCTGTCATGGAGAAACTTGAACCCGACCTCGCAAATGTAGGGTTGTCAATACTATTTCTTGAGAAGTTCGTCATGAAAGTCACCGAAGTAGAAATACCCTGCGGGTATGCCCAAGTATAGTAACGATCTACATCATATTGAGAAAAGGATAATGAATGACTTAATGAGAAATAATCATCTGGCCATTTCAAACGTTTTCCTAAACTGAAAGTAATACTGTTCACGTTAAAGTGAGCCGTTAACAATGAATCAGGTACAGAATAACTTTGATAACCGCCATAAGCTCCACCATAGCCTCCATAACCACCATATCCACCGTAACCGCCATAGCCACCATAACCACCTCCTCCGTAGCCTCCGCCTAATCCACTTCCGTAGCCACCGCCATAACCTGTTGTTCTAAATTGGTATGGATAAGATATACTACGATTCAATGCAATAGAGAATGAATTAGGCTTTTTACCTCCTAACCAAGGTTCTGTGAATGTCAAACTGTAATTTTGAAATGCCGCTCCATTGGCTTGAAAACGAACCGCTAATTTCTGCCCATCTCCTGCTGGTAATGGTCGCCAAGCTGCCCAATTAGTCAAGTTTTTAGCCGAGAAATTATTAAAAACCACACCAAGGGTTCCAACAAAGCCAACATAACCTCCCCAACCACCAGATAATTCAATTTGGTCAGAAGGTTTTTCTTCTACGTTGTACTCAATATCAACTGTTCCATCAGCCCTAGGTTGAGGATTCGGGCTGATTTTTTCTGGGTTAAAATAACCAATTTGAGATAACTCACGAACGGTACGAATGATGGCTGACTTATTAAATTTTTGTCCTGGTAAAGTACGAATCTCACGCATAACTACGTGGTCAGAAGTCTTTGTATTACCATTCAAAATAACCTTATTAATCGTGGCTTGTTTTCCTTCTGAAATACGGATAGTCAAGTCGATGGAATCTCCAACGATGGCTGTTTCTACTGGTTCGGCATTGTAATACAAATAACCGTTGTCCATATAAACCGAACTCAAATCTTCCCCTGGATTTCCACCCATTTTCTTATCCAACTCTTCTGTATTGTACACATCCCCTTTCTTAACTCCCAATACATCCTTCAACACCGAATCTGGATAGATGTAATTCCCATCAAAAAAGATGTTACGGTAATAATATTTGCGGCCCTGAACTAATTTAACTTTCAAGTTTACCGATGAATTATTGTGGCGATATACCGAATCAGAAATCAATTGAAAGTCGCGGAAACCCATTTTATTCATCGCAGCCAAAAGCTTCTCCTTATCTTCATCCCATTTCTTAGGAACAAATTTGGAAGGCTTGAAAATTCGACCAAAACGTACTTGCTTGGTATTCTTAATTTTTCTCAAAATAAGTGAACGCTGAGCTGGTTCAATTCCATCAAGAATAATTTTATTTACTTTTACCTTATCACCTTTATCGACAGTAACAATCAGGGTTGCGTTATTCCCTTTGGTCGTATCTGTCTTCACCACAGATTTAGTCGTAATATTCAAACGACCTTTTTCTTGGTAGTATTTACGAATAACCAATTCAAGATTTTTACGAAGTGTTTCCGTAATGATTTTCCCTTTATATGCTTTTACTTTTTCGTTTAATGTCTCCCTTTCTCCTTTTCTAATCCCACTGTAAGTAATAGCAAACAAACGAGGTCTTTCTTTCAACTGAATACGTAACCAAATTTTATCTCCTTCTACTTTTTCAGCATAGATTTCTACATCTTCCAAAATACCTTGATCCATGATTTTTTTGATGGCAGAGGCAATGGCATCTCCTGGAACTTTGATTTTATCTCCAACCTGCAAACCCGAAATATTCACCATGGAATTACCATCATAAAATTGCGAGCCTGAAATTGAAATTCCACCAATGGTGTATTCCTGAGGTACTGAATAAGAAAAACTAGGTTCGGTGCTACTAGGTGTAGTGGAGAATAGGCGTCCACCTAAGCCTTGAGCTAATAAGCCTTGACTCACAAAAATCATCAAACTGAAAAACAAGCCCAATGATTTCCATTGTAATTGGCACGCGTTAACTCGATTCATTAAATATCTTTTTTCCATACGAAGCCTTAGCCTTCACTTTTAACTTGTTCACTCGTTTTTCCAAATCGTCTTTCACGCATTTGGAAATCAACAATAGCCTGATATAAATGTACTTTTCTAAAATCAGGCCAAAATAAATCTTCAAAAATATACAATTCGGCATATGCCAATTGCCACAGCATAAAATTACTAATTCGGTGATCACCACCAGTTCTGATCATTAAATCAGGATCAGGCATTCCTGCGGTCGACAAATGATTATCCATCATGGAATCATCAATATCACTAGCCTTTAATTCCCCTTTTTCCACTTTCTCAGCCAGCTTTTTGGCTGCTTGTACCAAATCCCACTTTCCTGAATATGACAAAGCTAATACCAACGTTAAGCCTGTATTATTCGCCGTTTTATTCATCGCAGCCAACAATTCCCTCTGTGATTTATCAGGCAAAGATTCAATATTTCCGATGGCTTTTAAACGAACCTGATTCTTCATCATGGTAGGTAATTCCTCATTAATGGTGCTTACCAACAAGCTCATTAAAGCCATTACTTCAGCTTTAGGTCTATTCCAGTTTTCCGTGGAGAAAGCATACAAAGTCAAATACTTGACTCCTAACTCTCCACATCCTTCAATGGTCTCCCTAACTGCTTGAATAGCATTTCGATGACCAAAAATGCGATCTGTGAAACCCTTCTGTTTCGCCCAACGACCATTACCGTCCATGATAACGGAAATATGGGCAGGAAGATTGTTAAGGTCAATAGATTCTTTCACAAATAGGGCAATAATTAATCGAATAAAACAAAGTGGTAAAGATAGCTAATTTGAACACCTATTCAAAATACTAGGACCAATCAGTAAACTTTGGGACAAAAGATCGATTGAATGGTATAAGTGACCGAAAAACCTAGATGCAAATACTGATCTCCCCCATTCAGGGTAAAGCTGTCCATATTCCCATCATAAGACGCAACTTGATCTAATTTATCGCTAAATACTTTTCTGCTTCCTATTTCTCCGCGAATACCCCAATTCTTATTGATCTGAAATTTAACTCCAATTCCATAGGGTATTGCCGGAGTCAAAAATGCATCGATTTTATCAGGACTAGCGAAGACTGCCCCCAATCCTCCAAAGAAATAAGGAGTCCAATTGACATGTCTAGGGTCAACTTCGTAGTCCAAAAAATTATAATCTACAATTCCCGAAAATTCTGTGATCGACGTAGCAAAAATAGACGCATCCACTACTTTACCATTGGGTGTAATGACGGTAGGCGGAGTTCCAACTGGAAATAATGTACTAGGTCGGTTAGCAATATTGCCCTGAATTCGACTCAGCATCATTTGAAAACGATAGGTAAAGGCATGTCGTTCTTGATAAGAAACAAACAGGTGAATTGCAGGTAAGGTTTCTTTTAACTCCGCAGCACTAGGTCGATATCCCCAATCTGCCAATTCCCCTTTATAGACTGTTGCACCAAAGCCCGCTCCCCAAGTCCACCTTTGTGCTTGTAAGTCCGTAGATTTAGCTAAAAAGATGACAAGAAGACACAGTAAACTGGCCTTGACGAGGTTAGTGGGTATTATCGTGGTAGTGGAGGACAATCAATCTTATTTTTTAAGTGGTAAATCAAGCGAATTTGGGTAGTAAAATACTGATCGGAACCTTTGGCAATTAAGGGAGGGTTACCTGATTGAGTCCATCCAGACCTTTGTGCCAAAGTATTTGCGGCATAAAGTTCTGTTTCTCTTGTTGTATATGGCTCTAAACCTCTAGTTAAATCATTTCTAATATCTGTTACATCGTCTAAATAGTCAGTAAATGAAATTCGGTAGCCAAAATCAAAGCCAATATCAAAAGAATGATTGATTTTGTATCGAACTCCAAATCCAAATGGTACTGCACCCGTGATTTTGGAATAATCTACGCCTTCCGTTTTCTGAGGTTGCCAATCTTCAAATGGCTTTTGTATTGGTTTACCGTTTGCATCTAGATCTGTAACAGGTTTTCTCGCTTGAGGATTAAAATACACTCCCGAAAGTCCTAAATAGACATAAGGCGACAAGGTTCTACGTTTAGGTAAATTCTCCTCATTTCCCATAATTTCATAAATCCCAATCAATGACAATTCCTGCATATCAGTTCGGAAATGTAAGTTTCTAGTGTAACTAGGCTCAAATCTTCCGTTTGGATCAAAATAGTTGTCGTCCGCGGCTATGCGTATGTAGGTAAAGCTACCTTGAATACTCAAATGTTTTTTAAAATGACGAGTATATTGCACTCCAGCATTCCAACGTAAGGTCTTCCCTCCCACATCCATTAAGGTCATGGCAGGCGCAATATCCCCTAAATAAGTAGATGAACCAGCTCCAATACTAAAAGATGAGTGTGCCTTAAAAGGATTTTTAGGAGCTGCTTTCTTCCCACTTTGACCCAAAAACCAAAATTGAGCCTGCATGGGTGCTGAGGCACATATTGTCATCAAAATACATAAGCTGAAGAGTCTGATCATGGATGTTTTTGCTGGTTAGATCATAAAACGTTGATACTCCCTCAAATGTTGTAGTATAAGGCGGCACGAATATACAAAATTATGGCTTGTATTAAAATTTGACCCCTTATTGAACAAGCATCCTTTTGTACATGGAAAGCCCTGAAGTACTTGCCATATGTACCAAATAAATACCAGGTGATAAGCCTAATGCATTCAAAGTCAATTGATAAGTGCCCGGAGTTCGAGTACCACGATAGAGTGTCTTGATCTCTTTTCCTTGTAAATCAAACAACGTAATTTTTATATCTAATACGGGTTTATAAACGGCATATTGAATGACCGTAAAATCCGTCACTGGATTAGGCATTGGTGAATTGATTTCCATTCCCAAAGTATCTGGTAAGGCATCTGGTGAATTCTTAAAAATAGGTACTCGTTCAAAGGTCTGTTTAAATAATTCCTGCGTTTTGAACGCATCTAATCCCAAATGATCTCTCAAAACAGTACTATAAATTTGACGGTAATCAAAATTGTATCTTAAATCACCATTACTATCCAAATTAGTCAAACTAGGATTAGCTCCTATCAATCCTCCCCGCACATTGTTTCCAATAAATAGCATGGGAGCCGCAGTTCCATGATCTGTACCTTGCGTTCCATTTTGATTCACTCTCCTCCCAAATTCTGAAAAAGTCATCACAGTAATGGCATCTGCCAAACCTTGATTAGTCATATCATTTTGAAATGCAGAAACCGCCTCAGAAATTGTTTTCCATAAATTGGCATGCTGCGTTTTTTGATTTGCATGGGTATCAAATCCACCAATATTGGCCAAGTAAACGGGCGTCTCTAAACCTCCTGCCACCAAACGAGCCACAATACTCAATTGCTTAGCTAAATTAGTATTGGGATAGGTATAAGCATTTTTCGCTTTATTAGCTGCATCCCGAATTACGGTGGAATATTGAACTGAAGAACTCGCAATTTGCTTTAAAAAGGCCAACTCATCTCCAGCTAAAGTGGCAGGCGGTAATTCGGAATCAGCTAAAGTTCCTGAGACCAATTGATAAAATAAATTAGGGTCCTCGAATACCGTCCCTACCCGACCTACATCTGTTTGGAATAACAGAGATTCCACCGAACCCAACTGAATGGCCATAGGGTCTTTAGGTAATTGAATGGGATAATCCGGATATTGCATTTCTAAAAAACGACCGGCCCAGCCTTCATCCCAAACCGTCGTTGCGTCAGATCCTGTATTCCAAATATCGGTAGCTCTAAAATGGGAACGATTGGGATTGGCATATCCTACACTTTGCGTAATGGCCACCAAACCTTTGTCGTACAATGACTTCATACTCGCCATAGCAGGATTCATGTACATGCCATTGGACAAGGGAAGAGCGTCTTCTTTTTTTATCGATATATCAGGCCTTTTGGTAAAATAATTATCATCCTCCGCTGGAATGATGGTATTTAGTCCATCATTTCCTCCATTCAATTGGATGATAACTAATACTTTCCCTCGAGCTGCTTGGGCATAAGGCGTAGCACCAAATGCCTTTCCTGTGAAAGAGCCCAACCCCCAAGTCACCCCACCACTAAGTAGGGCCATTTGGCGTAAAAACTGCTGACGGCTTAGTTCTTTTTTCATTTTTATGCCAATTGATATTCAGGTAAGCGCATCATTGCTTTCAAAAACTTATTAATTCGAGCGTCTGCATTGGGCGTGTACGTGGACCAATTGGCCGCAATAGTACCATCCAAAAGCACTTCCAATAAAAAAGATTTTCTTGCCTCTGTTAGAGGGAATCGAATGAATAATTTGACCATTTCTTCGACAAACTCCTTAGGTTTTTCTGCATTGGATGACAACCTAGCAAAAGCGATGGGGTCTAATTTTCCAGTAACAGTCACTCCATTATACCTTTTTCCACTCAATAGTGAATCCGTAAATCCTGCTCGGTAGGAATAGGTCGTGGAACTTATCCAATCTCGTTGACCTTCCCAACCAGCCACATTGGGAGGCTGAAAAAGTTGCATTTGAAGTATGATAGCCATATCATACCAATTTTGTAAATCGGGATTTTTAAGCTCCAATTGTTTGGCGGATCCCACGATTAACTCCGTTGGACTTTTAATCTTGGCTGCCATGATTTCTGGTTTATAAAATTCCTCTGAGGTGAATAAGAATTTTAATAATGGCTTTAAAACAAAATTGTTTTGTCTTAATACGGCTGCCATTTTTTTAACAAATACTTCATCTGCTTTGTAATAGACAAATTCCTTGTAAATTTTCCGACAAATGAATTCGGAGGCAGCAGTTTGCGTGAAAATATGATCAATAAGACTATTATTATCAAACTTCGCTGTTTTACCCAAAACACTTAGACTTGCTTCTTTATACCAGCGCGTAGCATCAAAAACAGAAATCAATCCTCTTACTTGCCATCCAGAAAACACTCTTGCTGCTTGCTTGATATCAGTCTCTGTGTAATTACCTATGCCCAAAGTGAATAATTCCATCACCTCTCGAGCATAATTTTCGTTGGGTGCAGTACCTCGACTATTATTTCCATCCAAATAAATTAACATGGAAGGATCTATACTAATATCTTTGACCAATTGCTTAAAATCACCAAAAGCATAATTTCTCAATAATTGATTCTGCTTATATACGTATTGGGGATAATTGACCTTTTGCCTTTCATTTGAAAAATGATTGTGTAGGAATAAAACCATTTTCTCTTGCATACTGAGAGATTCGCCCAGCATACGACTATACCACCACTTGGTTAATTGTAGAAACCAAGGTCCAACTAAATTTTTATCTAATTGAGCTTGCTCAGGCACTAAGTCTACCCAGGTATCAGGTGGAGCAGGGATGGATATATCCTTTAAAATAGCTAAATCTAATAAATCATTGAAATTCCCATATCCCATGGCCCGTTCTAAATCTGATTTCGAATAGCCAAATAACACACGTGAAAGTAAATGCGAAACATGGGTGGTATTCCAAGTTAACATAGCATTCCTGTTTTTAAAATGTATTTCAAATAACTATGAAATACGTTGAGAATAGATAAGCTTAAAGTAGCACGTAATAATAAACCAATTGACGCTAATTATCAATTTATTGATAAAATTACTTGCCATTTTTCTATTTGAATTCTGATTCGGGAACTTATCGAGATAAGTTTCCGTTGTTGAAAAATTACTCAAAATTTTATTTTGGATTTGAGATGGAAATTTTACCATCAGAAACGAAAAAAAATCACTTGATTTGCGAGAATAATCGTATAAATATGTCACAAGGTTATACCCCACCCCGTAGAGCTCCACGTAAAAAGTTGAAAATGCCTTTATTCGGCAATTTAGGAAGTGGTAATTCAGGCCAAGGGGAACAAGTAGATTGGGGAGGTAAAAATTTCACTAAACTGGTTTTCATCGTTGGTACATTAGGATTACTTGCTCAAATGTTTTTACCTAATCTATGGGCAGAAAAAATGTATGACACCCAAAGTGAGATACTGGATTTAGATTTAGATGGATCAATTCGTAAAAAATACACGGATGCCACGAACCCCAATGATGTTCATTATATTTTGGTTGTAAAGCAAAAAGATGGGACAAGACGTAAATTGGATTTACACAAGGCAGATCCCGTATTTTTTGACCAAGTAGCCGTTCCACAAAGGCTCAAAAAAACACCCGGTTCTTTGGATGTTTTGGTCACACGCTTTTCTAAGCTTGACACCACAATCAAGATTCGATTTCTTCCCTGATTCTCTAATAGATTAGTTCGCGAATTAATGCGGCTCACTATCGCTTGCGTTAATTTTAGCGTTTTTTAGAGATTAATTGGTAAATTGCATATTCAATTTTAAAATGTGCCTAGGTAGGCACACATTCTATACAATGTTATCCATCTTCAGCAAAACAGTAACCAAAATATTTGGAACCAAGTCGGAAAGAGACATCAAAGCATTGATGCCGATAGTCGATAAAATAAAAGAGGAGTACGCACGATTGAGTCATATCTCAGACGATGAGTTACGTCAAAAATCAGTTGATTTCAAAGCACGTATTCTGGCATTTTTGGCCGATATAGATGCTCAGATAAATACATTACATACACAAGGACAAGCTACAGAGGACATTGATGCCAAAGAAAAGTTTTTCCTGGAAATTGATAAATTAAATCTAGAGCGCAATAAGCAATTAGAAGTAGTATTGAACGAGATACTACCTGAGGCATTTGCGGTAGTAAAAGAAACGGCGCGTCGATTTACCGAGAATAAACAATTGGTCGTTCAAGCAACCATCGAAGATAAATTCATTGCCTCTAAAAAGGCAAATGTTAAGATAGATGGCGATAAAGCTATCTGGGCTAATCAATGGGATGCTGCGGGCAATACCATTACTTGGGATATGATTCATTACGATGTCCAATTGATTGGAGGTATCGTGTTGCACCAAGGAAAAATCTCTGAAATGGGTACGGGAGAGGGTAAAACATTGGTTTCTACGCTTCCTACTTATTTAAATGCCTTGGCTGGTCGTGGTGTTCATATCGTC
This sequence comes from Aquirufa nivalisilvae, assembly GCF_003143535.1. Classification (GTDB taxonomy): domain Bacteria; phylum Bacteroidota; class Bacteroidia; order Cytophagales; family Spirosomataceae; genus Aquirufa; species Aquirufa nivalisilvae. The sequence continues at coordinate 975,160 of NZ_CP029346.1, read as the reverse complement.
ACTGTCAATGATTATTTGGCCAAACGTGACTCCGAATGGAATGCTCCTTTATTTGAATTCCATGGTTTGAGAGTGGATTGTATCGACAAGCACGAGCCAAATACAGAAGAGCGTAGACATGCTTATGCTGCGGATATCACTTATGGTACCAACAATGAGTTTGGCTTTGATTATTTGCGTGATAACATGGCTCGTAGCTTAGAGGATCAGGTACAAAGACCCCATCATTTTGCTATGGTGGATGAGGTTGACTCCGTTTTGATTGATGATGCTCGTACACCTTTAATCATTTCTGGCCCTATCCCACGTGGAGATGAGCAAGAGTTTGACGCCTTTAATCCTCGCGTTCAAAAATTGGTAGAAGCGCAAAAACAATTGGTTCAAAACTTCTTAGTAGAGGCAAAAAAACAAATAGCTACGGGTGATAAAAAAGAAGGAGGTTTAGCTTTATTCAGAGCCTTCAGAGGTTTACCTAAATCGAAACCTTTGATCAAGTTTTTATCCGAATCTGGGAATAAGCAATTACTTCATGAAACAGAATCCATCTATTTGGCAGAGAATCAAAAATTGATGCCACAAGCGGATTCTCCTTTATTATTCACCATTGAAGAAAAGAATAATCAAGTGGAATTAACGGAAAAAGGATTGGAGTTCATGAGTGGCAACACGGAGGATCCTAATTTCTTTGTATTACCTGACTTGTCCATTGATTTAAATAAAATTGAGAAAAATAAAGAGCTATCAGATGCTGAACGTTTATCTCAAAAAGAACAGTTAATTCGTGAGTACAATGACAAAGCGAGCCGTATTCATACGGTAAATCAATTGTTAAAGGCTTATGCCCTATTTGAGAAAGATACAGAATACATCATTGTAGATGGTAAAGTAAAAATTGTTGATGAACAAACCGGTCGTGTGATGGAAGGTCGCCGTTATTCTGATGGTTTACATCAAGCAATTGAAGCAAAAGAAGGAGTCAATGTGGAAGATGCTTCACAAACTTATGCCACCATCACCTTACAAAATTACTTCCGTATGTACCACAAATTAGGTGGTATGACGGGTACAGCCGAAACAGAGGCAGGTGAGTTTTGGACAATTTACAAATTGGATGTTGTTTCGATTCCTACGAATCGAGTGATTCAAAGAAAAGATGCGGAAGATAAAGTATACCGTACTGTTCGTGAAAAATACAATGCCGTTGCTGAAGAAATTCAAGAATTAGTCAATCAAGGTCGTCCCGTTTTAGTGGGTACAACCTCCGTTGAAAACTCGGAATTGATTAGTCGATTGTTGACGATTCGTAAGATTCCTCACAATGTATTGAATGCAAAACAACATGCACGTGAAGCGGAGATTGTAGCTGAAGCAGGACAATCAGGCAAAGTCACCATTGCAACCAACATGGCTGGACGTGGAACGGACATCAAATTAAGTCCTGAGTCGAAAGCCGCTGGCGGTTTGGCCATTATTGGTACAGAAAGACATGAATCGAGGCGTGTCGACAGACAGTTGCGTGGTCGTGCGGGACGTCAAGGAGACGTGGGTTCTTCTCAGTTCTTTGTATCTCTAGAAGATAATTTAATGCGTTTATTTGGTTCCGACCGTATAGCGAAAGTAATGGATCGTTTGGGCATGGAAGAAGGAGAAGTGATTCAACATTCGATGATTACTTCGTCCATTGAAAGAGCACAAAAGAAGGTTGAGGAAAACAACTTTGGTATTCGTAAGCGATTATTGGAATACGATGATGTGATGAATTACCAAAGAAATGCCATTTACAAACGTCGTCAAAACGCCCTTTTAGGTGAGCGTTTATCGTTGGATATTATCAATACGATGTTTGATGTTTGCCAAGATTTGGTAGGTCAATACACTACATACGGCGAATTAGAATTAAAAGTGATTGATTTATTGGGTATTGAGCCTCCATTTGCTGAAGAAGATTTCAATCGATTATCTCCTGAAGTGAAGATTGAACGCTTATTCTTAGCCGCAGAGGATCATTACAAGAGTAAAAATGAGGGTATCGCTCAACAAGTTATCCAAGTAGCTCAAGAAGCTTTACGTCAAGGTTACTCAGGTATTCAGGTACCAATAACCAATGGAAACTGGGTAACAGGTGTAGTGGTAGATGCTCAAAAAACCATTGATTCACATGGTAAAGAAGTAGTTAAAGAGATGGAGAAATTCATTACCTTAACTTTGATTGATCAAGAATGGAAAGAGCATTTACGTGAAATGGATGACTTAAAACAATCCGTTCAAAATGCTGTATTTGAGCAAAAAGATCCATTATTGATCTATAAATTTGAAGCGGTTAATTTATTCCAACGCTTTGTTTCTCGAGTGAATGTGGACACGATTAGTTTCGTGTTAAAAGCTGAAATTCCTGAAATTCAACAGACGAATCAAGCGCAACAAGTTAAAAAGGAGAAGGCTCCGAAATTACAATTAAGTAAAGATGAGGCTATTTCCTCTCTATTGGGTGGCTTAGCTGGAGGACAAGCTGAAGAACAGCAGGAATACCACGACCCAAGCTCACGCAGTGAAGAGCGGATTGCTCCACGCCAGGCTATAAAAATTGCTGACCGTAATCAACGAGTGACTGTTCAATACCGAGATGGTTCTATCAAGGAAAATGTCAAATATAAAACCGTAGAGCAGGATGTTGAGAGTGGAGAGGCGGTAGTGATCGCTTAGGTATTGATTTGCATTAAATTGAAAGTGGTTAGTTGTAGGCACAATATTGAGCTTTATAACTAACCATTTTTTTATTACAATGAACCCACATAGATAATTAAACAAATATCTAACTTAAATCTTTCTATTCTTTGTTAAACCTATTTTAAGACCTATTCAAAATGCCATTCAAACATCAAGTTCTAACTGACCCGATCAAAGGGGACGTCTATGAGTTTTTAGAAACTGCCCAGGATAGCCAAGGAGAACGAGTTAGCATCAAAATGACCGTTAAGACCAAGGGGCAATTGGTTCCTATGCATTTGCATATGCTTCAAGATGAACACTTTACGGTTTTAAGTGGTCAACTTACTGTTCTACATGAGGGCAAATCCCAGGTATTACAAGCTGGAGATAGTATTGTCTTAGCCAAAAATCAAGTGCACAATCATTTCAATAATCATGATGAACCTGTGGAATTTATTCAGACGGTTAGTCCCGCTTTAGATTTCGATTACTTCATTGAAAACTTGATTAACTATACCATCGATCATCAAGTAAAAGGTGGCAAGTTTGGGCTGATTCAGCAATTAGTCACGTCGAAATACATAGCTAGTAAAAGTTACGTGGCAGGTATTCCAATCCCAGTTCAAAATTTCCTAATGAATGTAGTGGGCCCTATTGCTAAGTTATTTGGCGTAAAGGCTTTGTATGCAGAATATTGCGGGATAAATAAATAATTAACGCTTTTCTAACGCTGTCAAGGTTCGGAACCTTGCCAGCGTTGCGTTAACGATTAAAATTTGACCTATATTGTCCAACAAATTGATAAAAGAGTTTGTCGGAAAAATCTATACAAAAGACTGATTATCAAAAATATAGATTAGACATCATCTTCGCATGTAGACATATATATCCATGCAAAACAAAACTCGATTCATAGTATATTGCGGGTGATTGAATAATCATATTTTATGAAATATAGCCTATACCTTTTCATTTTAATCAAATTCATTCTTCAATATTCACTCATAGATTCCAGCTATGATTTACAAAGGGATGAATATTTACATCTTGATCAGGCACATCATTTGGCTTGGGGATATATGTCGGTGCCACCATTCACATCTTGGATATCCTGGCTCATATTACAATTAGGCAATCAAGCGTTTTGGATTCAATTCTTTCCTGCATTATTTGGAGCATTAACTATCGTTGTGGTTTGGAAGACCATAGAATCATTAGGGGGAAGGCATTTTGCATTGTATTTAGGTGCCATATCGGTGCTTCTCTCTGCCATTCTACGCTTAAATACACTTTTTCAGCCCAATTCTTTTGATGTTTTGGCCTGGACAACCTGTTACTACCTGCTCATTCGATTTATTCAAACAGATCGATCCAAATGGTTATACTATTTGGCTATTGTATGGGCATTGGGATTTTTGAACAAATACAATATCATATTTCTCATTTTGGGCATTTTACCCGCCATCTTGTTATCTGAACACAGGAAAATATTGGCTCAAAAACGTTTTTATGTGGCATTGAGCTTAGGGTTATTGATCATTCTACCCAACTTAGTTTGGCAATACCAACATCATTTCCCAGTAATTCATCACATGAAACTATTAGCGAAGATTCAACTAGTTCATGTCAACCGTTGGGAATTCCTATCTTCCCAGATCCTATTTTTTGTTGGTTCCTTTTTTGTACTCATTGCTTCAATGTGGTCATTATTGGTTTATCCACCATTTAAAAAATTTCGATTTCTATTCTGGAACTTGATTTTCACGCTGGCCATCTTCACCTATTTTAAAGCCAAAGATTATTATGCCATCGGACTATATCCCATCTATCTATCATTTGGCTCTGTCTATATATCTTTTGTCCTACAATTTGGATGGAAAAAATATATGCAAATCATAGCTTTAGCATTACCCTGCCTAGCATTTATACCTATGTATTTGTATGTTTTCCCCAACAAATCGGCCAAGCTTATCATTCAAAATCCGGCACCTTATCAAAAATTGGGGCTTCTTCATTGGGAAGATGGCAAAGATCACCACATACCTCAGGATTTTGCTGATATGCTAGGTTGGAAAGAATTAGCTCAAAAATTAGATTCGGTTGTATCGACTCTCCCTCCTGCAAGTTTAGATAGCACCATTATCTTATGTGATAATTATGGTCAGGCTGGTGCCATAAATTATTATACAAAAAACAAATCGATCGTAGCATACTCTATGAATGCCGACTATGCCCGATGGATTCCTTTAGATAAACCCATGAAACATGTGATCTTGGTCAAAGAGTATGATGATGAAGATCCTCGCCGAACAGAGGAAAGACCTTTTTTTGACACCTTATATTTGGCTGGAGTAAGAAGTAATCCATTAGCTAGAGAACATAAGGTTTCCATTTATGTATTAAAAAATGCCAAAATCAATATAAATCGACGGGTAAGCGATGAGGTCGCGGAAGCGTTATACCTAGAATAAACATTTCGATAGTTATTCTAAAAATGGATTCTCCAGATCATTTGCTTCAGATTGATGATGGAATCCAAGAAACAAAACAATTAAATACATTATGCCTAAGGTTGTTAAACGAAAAATTAAAAGGGGAATTAGAATTTCCAAATATGTGATTTACAAGGAAACGCTGATTGATCAAAAAGAAAATTTTCTATCCTTTTTAGGTGCCTTTTTAGGAGTTGGAATCATTGCTTTTTGCCAAAAGCAAATTCTGAATGAAAATGAAAATGTCTTTTTAATTGGATCATTTGCTGCATCCAGCGTATTGATTTTTGGTGCTATACAAAGTCCACTCGCACAACCTAGAAATCTGGTAGGTGGTCATTTTATATCAGCCATTTTGGGAGTTAGTATTTATCGATTATTACCCGACATCATCTGGTTAACCGGTCCATTAGCTGTAGGATTATCCATTGTAGCTATGCAAATAACCAAAACGCTGCATCCTCCTGGTGGAGCAACTGCCTTGATCGCAGTGACAGGCTCCGCTAAAATCAAAGCACTAGGTTATTTTTATGTTCTCTTCCCTGTACTTACAGGAGCTACAACCTTATTGTTCATTGCACTAATTTTTAATAACCTAAGCCCCAATAGACATTATCCAAGTAGTCGGCGAGTTAGAAATGCCATTCGAATGATTTTCAATCAAATAACTTTTAGAAAAATTCGCTAATTCAAAAAGTATTCAAACGACTTATAGAAATATTATTTATACTTGTTGAGAAAACATACCCCCAATACCCGAAAACATCCAGCATGAACCCACATAACATCGTAACTGATGGTCAACTAAAAGTTTCCTTTGATGATACGACAGGAAGTATTTTGATCTCAACACCTAAGGGCAACATCATTGAATTAAATGATCAATTAAATGTGTTGAAATTGAGTGATCAATTCCAAAACTGTATCACCATGAACAGGAATGGGATTCAGCTAGATAGTCATGGGGACATTTCTATTTCTGGCTTAAATATTCATTTGAAAGCTATTTCCAATATTGACCTTAAAGCCGAGATGAATGTAAGCACTCAAGCATTAAACATTGAGCAAAGAGCAGATGCTAGTTTTACGGCCTCTGGTGCAGCAAGTGCTGAGCTGTCCTCATCAGGACAAACCAAAGTGAAAGGTGCTATAGTCAATATAAATTAATCAATATGTCATTAGCTGCCAGAATTACCGACGTTCACGTATGTCCAATGACAACATCAGGTATTCCTCCCATTCCTCATGTAGGCGGGCCTATTATTGGTCCAGGCTGTCCAACGGTTTTAATAGGAAGCCTTCCAGCGGCATGCATTGGAGATATGGCTGTATGCGTTGGAGAACCTGATACCATCATTAGTGGAAGTCAAACTGTCTTTATTGGTGGCCGTCCTGCCGCAAGAATGGGGGATAAAACTAATCATGGAGGTAGTATTGCTCTAGGGCTTCCAACGGTAATAATTGGAGATTGAAAATACATTTATATCAAAAATCCTCCTTCCGATGAAAGCTTTTCATCCTTATTTTTTACCCACATTGGTCACCCATTACCAACAAGAAGCGGGTGAAATACTGGCTAGGATGGATCAATTGTATACAGAAATATACGATACAAGTTTAGCTACCTCCAAGAACCCAATCGATAAAAGATTATCTTTTAGTGCCTATTTTTTGGCCATGATCCAATGCTTGGACGAAAAAGGCGAAAGCTATGAACGGATTCGTCAAGTATGTCTACTAATTGCTAATGATTTCGTCCAACCCAAAAATAGTTTCCAACGGCTTATCAAAAAGTGGCCTTCGTATTTCGTTCAAACGTGGTTGGGGAAAATATTAATTCAAAACTTAAAAAAAGAAGTAGAAAAACCTGGCCATCCCGATGGATTTGTGGCTCGAATCATTACCGACAAAAGCGCCACTCACGGCTTAGGTTATGGCATTGATATACTTGGATGCGGCATTTGTAAGCAATTTCAAAAACAAAATTATACCCGATTTACGTCCATTTTATGTGAAGTGGACCACATGACTACTAGTTTGGCAGGATTGGAGATGTTCCGACAAGGGACTATTGCTCAGGGAGCTCCTATTTGTGATTTCAGGTATAAATTGAAAAAATGAATTCCCTTTTACCAAAGAACGATATCATCCGCATGCGCCACTTCTAGACTGCTAGATGCGCTTATTAATTCTGAATGAGAACAACGAGCACGAGCAATGGCCACAGGAGTTTTGTTCATATCCAACAATTCGATCACCTCCCCTTTTTCGAAATCTCCGAGAAACTCAAGCACTCCTACTGAAAGCAAACTTTTGCGTTGTGAGATGGCTTTTACAGCCCCTTTATCTAGTACGGCTTTACCACGAATCAATGAACCGGTGGCCAACCACTTTTGTCGAGAATTAAGCGATGCTTCTTGGGCTTCAAACACCGTTCCGATCTTTTCATTCAGCGCATCTACTATCCCTTCTCCTTGATCTAAGCCAAATATCACCACTTTGATCCCTAATCTAGTGGCCATTCGAGTAAAGGTCAATTTGGAAATCATCCCTCCCAATCCTGAACTGGATTTATCGGTACTTACCACACTTAACACCTCTGAATCTATTTCTTTGACATGTCGAATGATCTTTCCTTCTCCATCCAAAAGTCCACCTACCGAGGTTGAAATCAACAATTTAGAAGCACCGAAACCCGTTGCAATCAAAGTCGCTAATTCATCATTATCCGAAAATTTCAACTCCACATTACTCACCACATCATTTTCATTGGCAATTGGAATAACCCCATTTTTCCAAAGTTCTTGATAAGTCTCTTTCAGTTGCAAAAACTGCCCTCTTTGAGAAAAATGATGTCTTTCACATAAGCTTTGAGCAATAGAAATACCATATTTCTGGAAATAATCGTTGTATTTAGCAATCAAGATCGGATTTCCAACAGCTGCAGCCGCCTTCCGTTCAGACAAGCTTCCCTTATAATTTTTAAAGACCGATTTTCCAGCCGCGACTGCCCCACTTGATACTAAAACAATGTGGAAATTAGGCTGTAATTGAGCTACTTGCGAAGCAATTTTCTCCAAAGTTTGCTCATTTACATCCCCATTGGCATGCGTGATGGAGGATGATCCGAATTTAATTACAAGTATAGGTTTTGACATAATGAACGAAATATTCCTGCAATTTAAGCAATTGAATCCATTCTTAGGAAAGTAGAATGGAGAATGTAGAATGAGGAATTAGGAATAGAGAATTAAATTTTGAAATAATATAGAAGCCGTTTAAATTACCAAAACTTCTTTCAACCTACTCATTATCAATCAAATGGAAACTAAGCTATCTAGTAAACAACAGGCCGACAAATTAATTTTCTTAGGAGTATTCTTGTTCTTTTTAGGATTGGTCATTGGACTATTAATTCCCATTCTTGCCAAACCTCGCATTGGCTTATCTTCTCATTTAGAAGGAGTTATGAATGGCATGTTTCTCATTCTATTAGGTCTAATTTGGAACCGATTAACCCTATCTACATTTTGGTTAAAATCAACCTTTCGATTAGCGGTTTTTGGGACATACATTAATTTCTTAACTATTGGTTTGGCGGCGGCTACCGGTGCTGGAAAATTATTACCCATAGCAGGAGGTACAGAGCAAGGACCAATGATTGAATCAATCATTACAATAGGATTGATTTCTCTAAGCATTGCAATGCTCTTAGTTTGTATTTTGGTGATGAAAGGTTTGGTCTATCAAAATAAGAATTGAAACTTATTAGCATTGATGACTAATAATCATTCTTTGGCAATTTAAATGTACACGTTTTTTTGAGGGCCTTAGCTAACCGGCTTTTATAGTCTTTTCGACTTATTTCAATGGCTCCATAGCGAAGTACATTATCATTCATAAACTGAGTATCCAACAAAGAGTAACCTTGTTCCCGCAGTAAAACCATCAAATAATGGAATGTGACTTTAGAAGAATTAGGTACTAAACTAAACATAGACTCTCCGAAATAGGCGCCACCTAAAGCCACGCCATAAAGTCCACCCACTAGCTTACCATCTTGATATGCTTCCACGGAATGGGCGAAACCTCGTTGAAACATATCGGTATAAGCCTGAATGATTTCTTCTGAAATCCAAGTTTCTGAATCGGTAGACCTTGGTGCAGCACAAAAACGCATGACTGCTTCAAACTGGGTATCAATACGGATTTCGAACAGGTGTTTATTGATGACGGACCTCAATGATTGCGCAGGCTTATAGGAATCAATGGGAATGATAGCCCTTGGATCTGGGCTATACCAATGAATTTCACCCTCATCTGCCATGGGAAAAACACCTTTGGCATAAGCATAAATTAATTGTTCTACTGATAATAGTTTATCCTCTTCCATGAAATAATTAAGAGATTATTCGCATTTCCCCGTTGAATTTCTGAAATTGCAAGCTAATTAGGACAAACTTAGGACGAGCTTCCTGGTTTACAAAAAGAATGCAGATAAAATTATCATTCGTACATCTTACTTCTCCTATCCGACGAAGGCGACGATACATCTTTAGGGTATGATCCCCTAGGGACCTGAAGAATGCTATTGTTTAATTTTTATCGTCGTTAAGAATGAATCCTTATACTGTTCAAGTTGCTAGTCAAGCCCATTTTGGCCTAGCAGAGTCTATTTGCCACGAAATGGCAGAATCGGCAAAAGCTCGTGGTACGGGTATTGCCAAAAGAACGCCTGAATACCTCCAAGAAAAAATGTCTGAAGGTAAAGCTATCATTGCTACTGATGACGTCACGGGAGCATTCGTAGGCTTTTGTTATATTGAAACCTGGCAACACGGTAAGTTTGTTGCCAATTCGGGATTAATCGTTAATCCATCCTACCGTCAATATGGAGTTGCCAAAGCTGTCAAAGCAAAAGCATTTGAACTATCCAGAACACGGTATCCAGATGCTAAAATCATTGGTATCACCACATCTCTTGCTGTGATGAAAATCAACTCGGATTTGGGGTATGAACCTACCACTTTTTCAGAATTACCCGTTGATGACAATTTCTGGAAAGGATGTGAATCTTGCGTCAATTACGATATTTTAACGCGTACTGAACGTAAAATCTGTTTATGCACGGGGATGATTTACGACCCCAATGCGACCAAAAAGTCTCTAGGTGATTCCGAAGAAAAATGGTTATTCCTGAAAAATATTGCTGATTTCAGCAAATTGAAAAAGATCAAAGAAAAATTATTAATGCCCTTTAAGAAGAAGGGGAAATCCAAATAAACATGAGCAAGCCGAAAGTAATTTTAGCCTTTAGTGGAGGATTAGATACCTCATTTTGTGTCAAATATTTAACCGAAGAGCGTGGCATGGAAGTGCACTCGGCTTTAGTCGATACTGGTGGATTCTCTCCTGAGGAATTAAAAGCCATTGAAGCGAAAGCCTATGCTTTAGGGGTAAGCTCGCACGTTACTTTGGATGTGGTGGATTCGTATTACCAAGATTGCTTACGTTATTTAGTTTATGGTAATGTATTAAAAAACAATACATATCCCCTTTCAGTATCTGCTGAGCGAGTATTTCAAGCTACAGCTGTAGCCAAATATGCTGAAAAATTAGGTGCCAAAGCTATCGCACATGGAAGTACGGGTGCAGGTAATGACCAAGTCCGTTTCGATGTGGTATTCCGCATCTTAGCTCCTGAGTGTGAAGTCATTACTCCAATTCGTGATTTACAACTTTCTCGTGAGGCTGAAATCGACTTCTTAAAGTCAAAAGGAGTGGTTCAAGAATGGCATAAAGCAGCCTATTCCATCAATAAAGGCCTTTGGGGCACTTCAGTTGGTGGAAAAGAAACGTTGACTTCTGATGGTTATTTGCCAGAAGATGCGTGGCCTACTCAATTGACTAAAACTACTCCTGAGAAAATAAGTTTGGAGTTTGAACAAGGTGAATTAGTGGGAATCAACGGTAAAAAGTCTAGTTCAAAAGTAGCGGCTATCCGTGAATTAACGGAATTAGCTGGATCCTTTGCCATTGGAAGAGATATCCACGTAGGTGACACCATCATCGGAATTAAAGGTCGTGTAGGATTTGAAGCTCCTGCTCCTTTGATCATCATTAAGGCTCACCACAGTTTAGAAAAACACATTTTGACCAAACACCAATTGTATTGGAAACAAAACATCGGTGATATGTACGGAACCTTATTGCACGAAGGCCAGTTTTTAGAGCCCGTGATGCGCAACTTTGAAACATTCTTGGCAGATACCCAAAGCAATGTAACTGGTACTGTTCACGTACAATTAAACCCATATCAATTCCATATCCTAGGTATTGAATCTAAATACGATTTAATGTCTTCTGTATTTGGTGCATATGGAGAAATGAATAAAGCTTGGACGGGTGATGATGTAAGAGGATTCTCGAAAATTGTCTCCAACCAAACCATGATACACCGGAAGGTAAACGAAAAATAGTATGGCTAAAATAGGAATTGTAGGAGCAGCAGGGTACACAGGAGGTGAATTATTGCGGATTTTAGTCAATCATCCGGATGTGGAATTGACTTGTATTCTTTCTAATTCACAAACAGGCAAGTTGGTTTCGGATGTGCATACCGATTTATTAGGTAGCACTTTTGCCAAGTTCACGGACACCTTAAAACCTGTGGATGTACTTTTTCTATGCTCTGGCCATGGGGAATCTAAAAAATTCTTGGAAGCCAATGATATTCCTTGGCATACCAAAATAATTGATTTAAGTACCGACTACCGGGATGAATCAGATGGATTTGTGTATGGACTTCCTGAATTTCAAAAAGCCAAAATTCAAACTGCACAAAAAATAGCTAATCCAGGTTGTTTCGCTACTTCCATTGAATTAGCTCTATTGCCTTTGGCAGCAGCAGGAAAAATAACCGGGGATGTGCACGTTTCTGCTATCACTGGTAGCACGGGAGCTGGCCAATCTCTATCGAACACAAGTCATTTTTCTTGGAGAAACAATAATATCAGTATTTATAAAGCTTTCACACATCAACACCTGGCAGAAATAGGTCAAACATTAGCCTTTGGAAAAAAGGCTCCTTTGATCCATTTCGTCCCTTATCGAGGTAATTTCTCTCGGGGAATCATGGCCAATGTGTATACTCCATTTACAGGCACTCTAGAAGAGGCCTTGGAATTATACAATAATTACTATGAGCCCTCCCCCTTCGTCTTCGTCTCAAAAGCCAGCATTGATTTAAAACAAGTGGTTAATACCAATAAATGCTTGTTGCACTTAGAAATCCATCAAGGACAATTGTTGATAACTTCCATCATCGACAACCTTATTAAAGGAGCTTCTGGACAAGCAGTGCAAAACATGAATATCATGCTAGGTTGGAAAGAAGATGAAGGTCTACGATTAAAAGCCATCGGTTTTTAATCCAATCTTACCTAGATTTTCATTCAAAAAACACGCTTATCATGAAATTATTTGACGTATACCCACTTTATCCTATTGAACTTGTCAAAGCACAAGGTGTCACTTTATGGGATAAAAAAGGTCAAGCATACACGGATTTATATGGAGGTCACGCAGTGATTTCCATTGGACACTCACATCCATATTATGTAGCAAAATTGACAGAACAATTACAGAACATTGGTTTTTATTCCAATTCTGTCATCATTCCTGGTCAAGAAAAATTAGCAGAAAAGTTGGGGCAATTATCTGGCTATCCAGATTATCAATTATTCTTAACTAATTCTGGCGCTGAATCCAATGAAAATGCACTGAAATTGGCTTCCTTTCATACAGGACGCAAAAAAGTAGTGGCTTTTAAAAATGCATTCCACGGTCGTACAGCTGGTGCAGTTGCCGTAACGGACAATCCAAACATTGTAGCACCTATCAATGACACTTCACATGTTAGCTTTTTGCCGTTCAATCAAATTGAAGGCTTAGAAGAAGGCATTACGGAAGAAACTGCTGCTGTCATAGTTGAAGGTATTCAAGGTGTAGGGGGTATCCAAGTGGCTGGAACAGACTTTTTGAAAGCATTAAGAAAACGTTGTGATGAAACTGGTGCTCAATTAATATTGGATTCTGTTCAGTGTGGTTATGGCCGTTCTGGTAAATTCTTCTCCCACCAATATGCTGGCATTCAGCCAGATATGATGACCACCGCTAAGGGCATGGGAAATGGTTTTCCTATGGGTGGCGTATTGATTGCCCCACATTTCAAGGCAAGTTACGGACTTTTAGGTACCACATTTGGAGGCAATCACATGGCCTGCGCTGCCGGAAATGCGGTTTTGGATGTCATCAAAGAGGAAAATCTAATTGAAAATGCCGCAAAAATCGGTCAATATTTGATGGATCAATTAAGCTTATTTACTTCAGTAAAAGAAGTAAGAGGAAAAGGATTGATGATTGGCATTGAATTCGAACAAGCTGTAGGACCTATTCGCGATACTTTATTATTTGACCACCATATCTTCTGTGGATACGCTGGAAAGCACACATTGCGTTTATTACCAAGTTTAGCTATTGACCAAAAGGTGGCAGATCAGTTTTTAGAAAGTTTGACCCAAGTCCTGAAAGCTTAAATTTCGGAGGCTCATTCTGATAAAGGTTTGCTTTTTGATTAGAAATGTGATTATTTTGCGTTTCTTTTGTGAACGGCTAAGGCTATAGAAAAAGACATTAAACAACTTATTATACATTATCAATGGCATTAATTACAAAAATTAGAGAGAAATCGGGAATCGCGGCAGCAGCAATCGCCATCAGTTTAATTTTATTTCTCGTCGGTAGTGATATTTTCCAAGGAAGGTCGTCTTTGTTTGGCTCTAATAACCAAGAAGTAGGTGTTATAGCAGGTGAAAGCATTTTATTACCTGAATTTCAAAAGAAGGTTGAAGAAGCTACAGCGAACTATACAGCACAAACAGGTAAAGGTCCTGGTGAGCAAGAAGCTACCATGATCCGTGATCAAGTTTGGAATCAATACATTTTAGATATTGCTTACAAAAAAGAGTTTGATGCCTTAGGATTGAAAGTTTCTTCTGAAGAATTGATTGATATGGTGCAAGGAAATAACATCCACCCATCTGTTCGTCAGCAATTCACGAATCCACAAACTGGTCAATTTGATAAGACTTTTGTGATTCAGTTTTTGAAAAACTTAAAAACAATGCCTGTACAACAGCAACAAGGCTGGGCTAATTTTGAGAAGTCAATTGCTCAAGATCGTATTCGTGCTAAGTATGAAAACTTAATCCGTTTGTCGACTTACGTCAACACAGCAGAAGCTCAAAAAGAATATCAAGCTCAAAATTCTAAGTTTTCTGCCCGTTTCTTATATGTGCCTTTCTTCTCCATTCCTGATTCTAGCATTAAAGTAAGTGATGCGCAATTGGAAGAATATTTGGCAAAACATAAAGATCGTTTTAAAGGAGTTAATTCTCGTTCTATCCAATATGCTACTTTCCCAGTAGTTCCAACAGCTCAGGATACCGTTGAATTTTACAACCAAATCAAGAAATTAGCGAAGGATTTAGCAGTAGCTCCAAACGATTCAGCCTTTGCTATGTTGAATTCGGATGTACGTACTCCTTATTTATTGGCTTACTCAGAAATACCAGAAGTTGTTAAATCTCAATTAGGTACTTTCCAAGTTGGGGGTATTTATGGACCATTTAAAAACGGCTTGACTTATTCCATTTACAAATACGGTGGAGTTAAAAAAGATAGCTTATTCACAGTTCGTGCAAGCCATATCTTAATCGCTCCAGCTAATAAATCTGATTCTGCTAAAGCACAAGCTAAACAAAGAGCAGAAAGCATCTTGACTCAAATCAAAGGTGGTGCGAGCTTTGAAACCTTGGCTCAATTGAACGGTATGGATGGTACTGCTCAAAATGGTGGCGACTTAGGTTATTTCAAGAACAATGGTTCTATGACGAAAG